>CANQRT010000019.1 GCA_947626325.1 Candidatus Gastranaerophilales bacterium
ATTGCATTAATATAGGTAATGTAAAAATAAATAGCGTAGTTGCCCTGTCTCCGCTTGCAGGAATTACTGATTTTGTTTTACGTAAACTTATTAGAGAGTATTCTTCTGACTGTCTTTTAACTACAGAAATGATAAGTTCCGAGGCTTTAGTACAAAAAAATGAAGCAAATATTGTATATACAAATAATAAAGAAACACCTATATCGTTTCAAATAGAGGGGCATAAGCCAGAGCTTATGGCACGCAGTGCTAAAATACTTGAAAATAAAGCTGATATTATTGATATTAATATGGGATGTCCCATAAATAAAATAGTAAAAGGTCAAGACGGCTGTTCTTTAATGAAAAATCCTGAACTTGCAAGAGATATTGTTATTGCAGTTAAAGAGGCAGTTAAAGTCCCTGTTACTTGCAAATTTCGTTTAGGCTGGTCGCAAGATAGCAAAAATTATATTGAGTTTGCTCAAATTATGCAGGAGGCAGGCGCCTCGGCAATTACTGTTCACGCAAGAACCCGCTCTCAGCTGTATTCGGGCAGTGCTGATTGGAAAGCATTATCTTATTTATATGGAGAAATAGATATTCCCTATTTCGCTAATGGTGATATTACAAGTCCTCAAAGTGCTTTAGAATGTCTTAAAACTTCAAAAGCAAACGGAATAACAGTAGGCAGAGCCGCCATGGGGGATTTATCGCTCTTATACCGTATAGATAAATACTTGAAAGAGGGAATATTAATAGATGAGCCAGATTTGTCCGAAAAAATATCTATGCTTAAAAAACATCTTGATGAGGAAATTGCTTTTAGAGGACTTGAAACGGGGATTAAATTTTTCCGTAAATTTTATCCTTGTTATATAAAAAATATTAGAGGAAGTGCGGATTACCGTCATAGATTGGTTACAGAATTAAACTATGATAATATTTTAAATATTTTGAAAGAAATACTGCAAAATGGACAAGAATAAAAAGTTTTATGTCTATATTATTTTAACCGTAAATAATAAGCTGTATTGCGGATATACAGATGATGTTGAGCGCCGTTATAAACTGCATAAAGAAGGTAAAGGTGCAAAATTTACCAAAGCAAATAAACCTTTTAAGCTGGTTTATGTTAAAGAATTTGATACGAAACAAGAGGCTCAAAAAGAAGAATACAGAATAAAACAGCTTACTCGTAAGCAAAAAGAAAAATTAATAAACTTCCCTTGCGATGATTTATATACCTGTTAAATAGTTTTTATAAATTAGCTTTTGAAGCCTGGGGGGGGGGAATAACATATATTCATTACAATAAGCGTCATTCAATTGCTCTACATATTTGTTAGGGCATGGATATAACTCTCCCTCGAACTCTATTGTATTAAGAGGAAAAATAACATCCCAGTTATAACAAAGCCTGTCGTATAAATAAGGATAATCGATACCAAAAAATAAGACAGGTTTTTCTATTGTATTGTTATCGCTTAATAAATTGAATTCTTTTTCAAATTTAATAATATCGTCTTTTGCTTGATGTATTTTTTCTATTGAATAATGCATTTTAGGATATTTTTTATCCAACTTTTTTCTTGCTGATTTAATTCTTTTGGAAATTTCTTCTATTTCCAAATCATTTATTTGAGCTGCAGGGTATTTATCAACAGGGAATATATCCACTGCGTATTTATTATCTTTTTCACCTATTCTTGTTTGAAATACGTTAGCAGTTGCTGCACGTTCACGAACAATAATATCTTCGGAATTTTCAAATTCTTTTTTTAAAATAGGTAATATTCTATTATAATCTTCTCGCAGCATACAAGTATCTATATCATCATCCCAAGGTATAAAGCCCTTATGTCTTACAGCACCTAACAAAGTACCAAAATTAATCCAGTATTGTATATTGTTTTCTTTACAGATTTTATCTAGTTTTTTTAAAATATCAACACATTTTAATTGTCGTTCTCTAAGTTCACCTTTTGCCTTTGGAATTTTTGTTATATCTATAATATGATTTAACAAACGATTTTGTTCGTATATTAGGTTATATAGGTTTGCTATTTCACTTTTAAATTTGAATTTTATTCCCAAAAAAGTTAAGATACAGTGATTTGAATTAATATCATAAGTTTTACTAAATAATTTCATACAATTCTCCAACAATACTTTTTAGAGTATACCATAAGTTTACTATTTTTGCGATTATTGAAACATACTAAATTCACATCCGCAGTAATTTTGGCGGTAGAAGTTTTCTTCTTTTGCTATTTTCATAGTTTTTAAAAATCCGTCATTTTTTTTGAAATCATAATCTAAAAAAGTTAATTCATATTTATCTGCAAGCTCTTTTGCTACTTCAAATATTACCTGTGATTGTTTATGAGGACTAACGGTTAGAGTCGTTGTAAAATATTTGTATTCAAGTTTAAATGCTTTTAAGACTGTGTATAAAAGTCTGTACTCAAAACATCTTTTACATCTTTTTCCGCGCTCGGGTTCATTTTCTAATCCTGCTATTGCATTATACCAGTCCTCTGCGCTTTGTTTTTCTACTATTAATTCAACTTTCTTTTTTTCTGCGTATTTTCTTAATTCCTCAAGCCGTCTTGTAAATTCTTCGCTTGGAAATATATTTGGATTGAAAAAATATAATACAGGCTCATATCCGTCTTGGCGTAATAATTCAATAGGATATGCACTGCACACCGCACAGCAGGCATGCAAAAGCACTTTTTTAGTCATGGTCTGCCTTTTCTCTGCCGCCTTGTTCAATTACTATTTGTTTAAAGTCAGGATAGGAGTCTACACCCATAACTCGTTTAATTCCAATAAACATTGTAGGAGTTCCTTGTATATCTTTAGTATCAGCTTCAGCTATGGAGTCTTTTATTTCCTGTTTTATTTCTTCACTGTTCGCATCTTCTTTTAATTTTTTAATATCAAAATCAAGAAGTCTTGCTTTTTCTATTATTTCTTTTTCCGTTTGCGGATTTTCGCCAAACAGTAAATCTGACATTTCCCAATATTTATTTTGTTTTGCAGCTGCATGAGCATAATATGCTTTTAAACAAGAATTTTTATGCCCCTCAAATTTCATATTATGATTACAAGATATATCAAGCGGTACATTGTGTTGAATAACTTTTACATTCTCAAATTCTTTTACTATTCTTTGTAAATACAGGTTTGCAAAGAAACATCCTCCGCAGTTAAAATCCATATATTCATGAATTACTAAATCCGCATTAGCTTTGCCAAGTTCGTTTCCGTTTACATATTCTTTTACTTCACCTATTGTTTTAAGCAGTTCTTGTCTTTTAGCTTCCTGCGGAGTTAATACGTTGCTTATTGTTGTGTATGTTAAAATAGAAGCTGCCAATAATACCAGCATTATAAACCAGAAGGCATATCTTCTTACTTTTATTGCTTCATAAAAATCAAAAATAGAGTCCTTTAATTCTTTAAAAACTCCGCCTTTCCAATCTTTTGCACTTATAGCTATTAATAAATCAATAAAGTATGTCATAAAACAAAATATACATATTGAATTTATTTTAAATATGGAAATGCAGCCTAAAACCATTGAAATACAAAATGATAATAATGAAATACAAAATATGTAAGACAGCGGATTTTTGAATACTTTTAAAAATCCTAAAAGTTTAAAATTCTGCAATTTGTCCACGAATAACATAAATAAAACGAACAAATATAAACATATACCCCAAAGAGCAAGCGGTATTCCTAAAAATTGAGAGTATGATGTTTTTGCGACACTGTCGCAGTCAAATGCGTCATTTATTGCACAAATGCTTGGTGCTGCTGATTGGGCGAAATTAGCATGATAATATACGTTGCATAACTCTATAGATAGCCCTAATCCAATTAAACATAAGATTAATATTATTATTTTTTTTGTTTTGCTCATTTTATCCTCTTTTACTTAAATTGTTTCATTACATCTTGAATTGTGCAATTGTCGCCTGCTATTTGTTTTGCTTTTGCTATGACCTCTTGATATCTTTCTTCATAAGTCGGGCGCTGAGTTTGATAAAATACTCCTGTATAAAGTCCGTCTGGTGAAAATGCATATTGCATAGCATTTATTCTGTCCTCTCTGTTATGATTTTCAGGTAAATTTCTTACCAGTTCTTTTATTTTTTCAAAAGATGACACTTTATTGTATTGAACACACGGAGATACAACGTGGATAAATGAAAATCCTTTATGCTTCAGACCGCCTGTAATTATTTCTTCAAGCTGTTTTATATCTCCGCTGTAGCCTCGTGCAACGTAAGAAGCATTAAAGGATAATGCCATTAAAACAGGATTTATTCTATCAGCTGTCCAAGCGTAGGGGTTGCATTTTGTAGTAGTACCTATTCTTGAGGTTGGCGAGCACTGTCCTTTTGTCAGCGCATATATTTCATTATCCATCATAATGTATGTAATATTAGGATTTTTTCTGCCGGCGTGTATAAAATGATTTCCGCCTATACTTAACCCGTCGCCGTCACCACCTACTGCAATTACGTTTATTTCAGGTCTTGCTTGTTTTAAACCTATTGCAACAGGCAGAGCCCTGCCGTGGATTGAGTGAAATCCGTATGTCGACATAAAAAATGGAAATCTGCTTGAACATCCTATCCCTGATACGATTGCTGTGTTATGTGTCTCATAATTTAACCCTGCCATTGATTTTTTTAATGCGGTTAATACTGCGTGATTTCCGCACCCTGGGCACCATGATGGCTTTACTCTGCCTTTATATTCAGATATTTCCATAATTTATCCTCTTTTAAAAATGTGTGTGTTTATTTGTTGAAAGTGTATATCGGTCATCTTTCAATTTTGAAACTTTTTCTATTTCTTCATATATTTCTTCTGGAGTAAACGGAGTTCCGTCATATTTTAAGAACTCTAAAACCTCCGTGCCTCTATTGATATGAGTACACCTTTCAACTATTGTTGATTTAAACTGTGCATTATAATTTGCTTCTATAACAATAATAATTTCTTTGTTTTTTACAAAATCTTTAATCCAGTTGGTCGGAAGCGGATACAAAGTTCTTGGATATAGTGCTTGAACTTTTATTCCGTTCTCTTTTGCTTTATCTATTGCCTCAAATACAGCGCCTGAAGTTGAACCCCAGCTTATAATACCGATTGAGGCATCCTCATCACCGTAAGTCTTTGCTTTAGAAAACTCACCTGCTGCGGTTTCAAGTTTTCTAAACCTTTTTTCGGTCATTTGTCTATGCACTTCAGGTGCAGGGGTTGGAGCATTTTCTTCAGTATGTTCAAGCCCTGTTATTACGTGTTCTCCGTATTTATCTCCTGGGGCGCTTATCGGTGATATTCCGCTTTTTGTATCTTCATACCTGTTATATATTTTACCCTCTTTCAGGTCGGGCTTTTGCCTGTTGACTATTTTAAGATTTTCAATATCAATTAAATCAACACATTCTCTCCTTGGGCCAAGTGAAGCATCAGAAAGAACAATAACGGGAACTTGATATTGCTCTGCAAAATTAAATGCGTTTATTGTTTGATAAAAGCAATCGGCTACATTCATAGGTGCAAGTACAATTTTAGGGCAGTCGCCGTGGGTTCCGTACATTGCTGCAAATAAATCGCTTTGCTCTGTTTTTGTAGGTACTCCAGTAGACGGCCCGCACCTTTGAACATCTGCTATTACAACAGGTAATTCTGCCATTGAGGCCAGCCCTATTGCCTCCTGCATTAGTGAAAACCCTGGCCCTGATGTTGCGGTCATGGATTTTACTCCGCCATAGGAAGCCCCTAAAGCATAATTTATTGCCGCTATTTCATCTTCGCATTGTATCATTTTACCGCCGAATTTAGGCAGTTCTCTTGCAAGCCATTCCATTATTTCTGTTGCGGGTGTAATCGGATATCCTGAAAAAAATCTGCACCCAGCTGTTATTGCGGCAAGTCCTATTGCTTCATTACCTGACATTATAAGCTTTGCACCGCTTGATTGCATATTTACTTCGCTGTATTTGTCAGTTCTTATAAGTGTTTCTTTTGTATATTTTACTCCAGCATTTAAAGCGTTTTTATTTGTTTCTATTACTTCTTTTGCTTTTGCTTTATATCTTAATTCAATATCTTTGAGTATTTGTTCTTCTAAATGCAGGTTATTTAATAGGGCAACTACTATTCCAAGTGCAACCATGTTCCTTGAGCGTTCGGAGCCTGTTTCTTTGGCAATATCCCCTAAAGGTAAAGAGTATATGACAATATCATCTCGTTTTGGCGGGTTTTCTATTGATAAATTACTGTCATAAATAAGCACTCCGCCCTTTTTTATTTTTCCTATTCCTTCAAATATAGTGTCTGTATCCAAACAAACCAATATATCAGTTTCGCCTGTTGCCGTTAAAGCTTTGTGTTCGCTTATTCTTAATGTATAGTAGCACTTTCCGTCACCTCTTATTTCTGAGGGAAAAGCTCTATATGTTGTTACATAATAGCCTTTTCTCGCAGTGGCATAGGATAATATATCGCCTGAACTTATTATCCCTTGACCTGACGTGCCTGTTATTTTTATTATTATATCTTTCATTTAATAATTACCTCTCTTTTTATATTGTATTACCAAAATTAAAATGTCGGTAATTATTAATTTATTTTACATACTTTTTTTACTCAGTATTATTTTTATCCCAAAAATTTGAAGTGTTTTTTCTTTCTTTAATGTCTTTGGGTTGTAGTGATTATATATTGAAAATAAGTTTTCTAGCGGGTTTCGCCTATTGTAAAAGTTTCTGTTAAATATTTTTTCTTCTGATTTATCGAACAAAATTTTACTTTTTTCAACATATTCAAGCCTTTTTTCTTCTGGAATTTTGGTTTGTGAAAAGCGCAGAGTTGTATCACGGTAATTTTTAAATTCTTCTTTATATTCGTTAAATATATTCTTTTTTATTAAATCGTCCTTTGTTTCTTTTATATCTTGAATAGTAGCCATGTATTTTTCATCATAAGTATTACTTAGTGATTTTTCTCTTATCCTGTAGTAATAAAGATATAAATCTTTTAATATTAAAACGCTTTGTGCGCAAAGCTTAGCATAAAAATTGAAATGCACATCTTCTTGTATTGGGGTTGTTGAAAATCTAAGATTGTTTTTTTGTAAAAATTCTTTTGAATATATTTTATTCCAAACCATTGGTGATAAATCATACATAAAGATTGTTTTTAAATTTTCTTTTGTATAATATTCATTTTTTAGGTTTTCATAATATATTTTTTCTTTAAGTTCAGTTCCATTTTTTAAGGTAAAGTAATTAAAACAAATAATATCAGCGGGAGTTTCTTCAATTTTTTGAGCAAGAATTTCATACATATTAGGTGCTATATAATCATCAGAGTCGATAAAAGAGACATAATTATGCTCACTCCCCCCCCCCGATAGCTAATATTTCATTAAGTGCAGTATTTCGGGCTGCGCCTAACCCCCCCCTCGCCGATTTTTCGATAACTTTTATTCTGTTATCTTTTTCGGCATATTCTTTTAATATTTCAAGTGAGTTATCCTCTGAACAATCATTAATACAAATTATCTCGAGGTTTTTATACGTTTGATTGATAATTGAATCTAAGCATTCTTTTAAATATTGCTCTACATTGTATACTGGCAGTATAACTGAAAATTTAATCAATTTTTTCCTCCTAACTTTACTATTAATTACAAACTTTTGCGGCTTATTGTATATTTTTTCCCGAAAATTTGAAGTATTTTTTCTTTCTCCATTTTTTCGCCATCGTAATGATTGTATATTGAAAAGATTTTTTCTAAATTTGCACGGTCTTTGTTATATAATTTTTTAAATTCTTTTTTCGTTGTTCTATCATAAAGTAATTTACTTTTTTCATAGTAATTTTTTTTGTAATTCTCAGGAAGTAAGTTGTATGAAAAATTCAAAACTATATTAATATATCTGTAAAACTCTTTTTTATATTCTTTAAAAATATTTTTATTAATTAAATCTGTTTTTATTTGAATTAAATCATCAATTGTCTGCATATATTTTTTATCATAACTATTACACAATGATTTTTCTCTTACTCTGTAATAGTAAAGGTATTGATTTTTTAAAATTAATAAACTTTGAGCAAATATTTTTGCATATAAATTAAAATGAATATCCTCTGAAATACAAGTATTTATAAATTTAAGATTATTTTTTTCTATAAATTCAGCTGAAAAAACTTTATTCCACAAAGTAGGATAAAGGTCATATACAAATATATTTTTTAACTCTTTCTTATTGTAATATTCTTTTTTAAATTGATTAAACGGAGTAAGTTTATATTCCTGACCGTTTTTTAATGTTACATAGTTAAAACAAACAATATCAGCGGGAGTTTCTTTAATTTTTTGAGCAAGGATTTCATACATATCAGGTGCTATATAGTCATCAGAGTCTATAAATGATATGTAACTATGCTCAATTCCCCCCCCCATACACGAAGTGAATATTACATCAAGTGCAGTGTTTCTTACAATGCCTACACCATCACGCATTGATTTTGTAATAATTTTTATTCTGTTATCTTTTTGGGCATATTCATTTAATATCGCAAGCGAATTATCTTCAGAGCAATCGTTTACGCATATTACTTCAAAATTTTTATATGTTTGGTTAATTATTGAATTTAAACATTCACGTAAATATTTTTCTACATTATATACGGGCAATACGATATAAAACTTTACCACTTATATTTCCTCTAAAGCTTGTGCAAGACGTTCAATTCCAATTTCTATTGTTTTCTCGTCAGCGTTTGTGTAATTAAGTCTTAATGTATTTACATTTTGCGGATTTACATAGAACGGGTGTCCTGGAACAAAGGCTACTTTTTTAGCTATTGCTTTATCAAATAAATCTGTTACAGATTTACCCTCTTGTATTGTTACCCAAGTAAACATTCCGCCTTTAGGGTGAGTAAATTTAACTGATTTTGGAAAATATTTTTCCATAGCACTTACCATTGCGCCTGCTTGTGATTTATATAATTTCTTTATTTTTTCAATATGCTTATCAAGATCGTTGTTATATAAATAGTCTGAAATTAAGTATTGGCCGAATATGTTTGAATGCAGGTCAGATGCTTGCTTTGCAGTTTCTATCATTTTAATAATTTCTTTGTTCGCAATTATATAACCGAGCCTCATTCCAGGAGTTACTATTTTTGAGAATGAACCTAAATATATATTTTTTTCATTTTCATTTAATCCGATATAAGGTATTCTCTCACCCTCTTCAAATCTTAATTCACCGTATGGGTCATCTTGAATTAATATTAAATTTTCATCCTTTATCACTTCAAAAACTTTTTTTCTGTTCTCTGCAGTATATGTTAACCCCGTTGGGTTTTGGAAGTTAGGGATTAAATATGCCAATTTGGGTTTGTGGGTTTTTAAATTGTTTTTTAAATCTTCAATATCAAGTCCGTCGTCATTTAATTTCGACTGAACAAAATCAGCTCTATACAAGCAGAATGCCTGCAATAAACCTAAGTATGAAGGTTTTTCCACAAGCACTTTATCTCCGTCATTTATAAAAACTTTGCCGATTAAATCTAAAGCCTGCTGTGAGCCTGTTGTGATTATTACGTTATCAATTGTTATATCCATGCCCCAAATTCGTTTATAGCGGTCAACTATAAACTGTCTTAAGCTGTCTAAACCCATTGTTGTTGAATATTGATATATTTTTGCTCCGAATTTATCGGCAATTCTGTTCATTGATACTTTTAATTCTTCCTGCGGAAAAGAAATAGGATTTGGCAGTCCGCCTGCAAATGAAATTATTTCAGGCTTTTGCGTAACTTTTAAAATCTCTCTAATAAACGACGACGGTGTATTTTTTATCCTTTGAGAAAAATAACTTTCAAACATATTCTGCTCCCTTTTCCACTCTTTGCTTTTTTTATTTTACAATAAAACAAATATTTTTGTTAAAATAGTATTTATGATTAAGAATTTTAAGCAAATTATTAACGGAATTAAGAAAATGAATTTGCCTCAAACTGAGTTTGTTAAGTTTATGGAGGATATTCATGACCCGTTTATTGTTTTAATTGCCTGCATATTATCATTAAGAACTAACGATAAAACTACTTATCCTGCGACAATGAGAATGCTGAAATTGGGCAGGACTCCTAAAGATTTTTTGAATGTTAAGCTTGAGGATTTAGAAAAGGCTATTTATCCTGTCGGATTTTATAAAAATAAGGCTAAACAAATTTTAGATATTGCAAATGAACTCTATTATAAATATAACAGTATAGTACCTAAAGAGATTGAGGAACTTATAAAATTTAAAGGAGTCGGAAGAAAAACGGCAAATTTAGTACAATCAAAGGGCTATGGACTGCCGAGTATCTGTGTTGATGTTCATGTTCACCGCATTTCAAATAGGCTTGGTCTTGTATGTACAAAAGAACCTGAGGAAACGGAATTTGCTCTTAAAAATAATCTGCCTGAAAACTGCTGGAGTGAAATAAATACTTTGTTTGTGACACTTGGGCAGAATGTTTGTAAGCCGACTAAACCAAACTGCAGTGAATGTTTGATTAAAAATTACTGTAAATCTTTTTCTGTCTAAAATTTATTCTTTTGGCATACAGCAGTTTTTGTACTTTTTTCCGCTTCCGCAAGGACATTTATCGTTTCTGCCCACGTGTGAATAATCAATGCCCTCTTTTGGTTTTTGTTCTTCTTTTACCGTTACGCTTTTCATCATTTGTTCAAATACTTTTGAAGCGTATAATACACTTGCAGAGGAATATACTTTCTTTTCTATAGTATCTGATTTATAGTAATTTAACAGTTCATCAAGGCTATAGTTTGTTTGCAGGATTTCATTTGTTCTATCCATAAAGTTTTGATATTTACCAGCTGTCCTTTTTATAATATTTGCATTAACTTTATCATTTTCTAAAAAGCTTTTTATGCAGTCTTTATAACCTTGAACGCTCTTATAATCATCTGCTTCGTATATTTTGCAAAATGTTTGATAGAACGGAAGCACAAATAATCCTAATTCTTTATCATATATAATGCCGATATCGTATGTGGCAGAGTGAGAAGAAAATCCCTCAAGTGATTTTTCCATAAAATCAGAATATGAATTTTTAAAATCTGATACGGTAAAATATCTGTTATTTTCAACCTGCTTTATATTTTTATCAAGCTCCTTTTTATCAGGTTTTTCACTGCCCTCACAGTAATTGTTAAACAAATTTATTAAATTATCAGCATATAAGTTTGTTGTTATTACTTCATCTGTTTCAAAGCATTCAAGGAACTTATTACCAAAATCTTTTACGATTTTTTCTATTAATTCCTGCTTTTTTGGATTACCCTCGTATGCATCTTCAGGTTTTTCTATAATTTTTGCAATTGCGTATTTGTATATTTCTTCCTTGTTTAAGCTTGATACTACATTCGAAACCTCTAAAAGATAATGCTCGTTTTCCATAGGAAAAATTCTGCATATTGCAAACTGAGCAGGGGTTATTCCTCTAAAATTGTTCATTTTAACTAAAGAAAGCACTTTATACGTTTTTTCATTTATTAAATTGTAAAGTTCAAATCCGTTGCTTAAAACCCGTTTTATTTCAAATACAGAGGACATAGTTTGAGATAATGCCTTTAATATTGATTTTTCTTCTTTCGTTATATCTTTATTCTTTTCTGTGTATAGTTGTAAAATGGTTTTACGCTCTTTGGTTAGTCGTCTTTCAAATATATAAGGTATCATAGCGGCTTGAATATTATTTTTTGCGCCTGCTACCGCTTTTAAGTATTCGTCAAAATCAGGTTTTACTATTTCATCATTTAAGGTAAAATTCATTAATTTTGTTATTGTATCTGAAATTACAGCTAATTTTTCTATTACGGACATCTTATTTCCCCTTTATTTTTAATACGGCAGAATGTCTTGCCGTTATTCCTTTTTCTTTTCTGTATGAAAAAAATATATCAGACATACAGCATGTGCAATACCTGCAAATGTCTATATTTTTTATTCCTGTTTCCTCCAATTGGAGAGCATTTAATAATTTTAAATCTATAAAATATTTATTTTCTTTCTTTTTATAAAATTTTGTATCTGCTTCATTTTTTATTAGTTTTTTAAATACATCTTCATCAGTTTCAAAACAGCAAATATCAATAGCAGGGCCGATTAAAGCTGTTATATTTTCGGCTTTTATATTTAATTCCTTTTGCATTTTTAATGAAGTTTTTAATGCAATTTCACTTGCACTGCCTCTCCAGCCCGCATGAATTATTGCACCTATATTGTCTTTTTTATCGTAAAGGATAATAGGAACGCAGTCTGCATAATTTAACAGCATTAATGAGTTTTCAATATTAGAGATTAAGGCATCTGTATTATCATAAAAATATTTATTTTCTTCAAGGATAGCAATATTATCGCTGTGAGTTTGATTTGCAGTAACTATTTTATCAACGCCAAGAGATGATTTAAGCAAATTTCTGTTTTCATCTGCAATTGAAGATAAATCTTCTCTTGCTCCTTTAGTCAGGACAAATTCTCTTGTGGTGAAAAAACAATCGCTCTCACTTAATAAAGTCGATTTTAATATTTTCTTTCCCTTAAAATTATCAAAATAAAACATTAATTTTCAACCGTATTAAAAATTCTATCACCAGCATCACCAAGCCCTGGGCGTATGTATCCATTTGCATTAAGACAGTTATCAATGCTTGCTGTTATAATTTTAACTTCTTTGTAGGTGTTTGTAACTTTTTCTAATCCCTCTGGTGCACTTATTAAACTTATAAATCTTATATTTTTCTGCGGAACTTTTTTATTAACAAAAAGTTTTATGGCCTCTAATGCGGAATTACCCGTTGCCAGCATAGGGTCAAGTATTAATACTGTTGTATCTTCTGGATGTTCAAATTCTATTGGAATTTTATTGTAATACCATATAGGAGTTAATGTTTCCTCATCACGGTACATTCCAATGTGTCTTACTGTAGCATAGGGCATTATTTCATTTGCAATATCCGAAAATATTAATCCTGCACGCAATATTGGTGCGATAATTATTTCTTTTTTTCTACTTAATCTTTTACAGGTGCAGTTTTCAAGCGGTGTTGTTATTTCGCACTCCTCAACTTCTAAATCATCTGTTGCTTTATAAAATAACAAGTAGGTTATTCTTTTAATTGCGTTTCTAAATACTTCTGCGGTGGTATTTTTATCTCTTATTATGCTTAAATTGTGACTGCATAACGGATGATTAATTTCAAATACGTTTTTATATTTACTCATTTTCATACCTCTTAAATGTTTTACTTTGCTTCAGCATATTTTCATTCATTTTGTATATTATTACTGATTGAGCAGAGTTCGCTTGAAGTGTTTTTTCATTAATTTCTTGTATTAGTTTACTTTGCATAAACATGTCTTTGTGATTAACCAAATCTGTTTTTTTTGCCATTCTGCCGAAACTGCCGTATATATTAATCATTACATCAGCAACAGCAACCTGACCGTTCCAAAAATCCTGCACTCTGTAGGATTTACCTTTTTGTATCATTTCTTCCGTTTCTTCATCAGAAGAATAATCAGGAGTCAGCTCCATTGATGTAGAGCCTCCCAGCCCATAAAACTCTATAGAGGCTATTGCGCGTTTTGGTATTTTAATTCCTTCTTTTGTAACTAAAAATGATATAAATACTTTATTATCAAAGATTTTTACATCTCTAACATAACCGATATCTATTCCCATTAGTCTTACGCTTGAACCTTTTATCATCCCCGCTGCATCATCTACAAATATGTAATATGTGTTTTTTGCGTTTGCTTTTATAGAGGACTCGTATATAAAATAGTAAAACCCTGCCGATATAAACATCAGCCATATAATGATTTCACATAGCCATATATATTTTTTCTTCATTCCTATATTATATATCATAAATTTTTTTTATTGGAAATTATAACGAGTCCGCACAATCCGACAAACATTAATACCATTGCTGCAATATGCGCTATATGCAGGTTAGAAATATTTAATACACTGTCAACTCTTATAGTTTCTATATTTATTCTTACAATTGAATATAATATAAGGTATGAAAAAAATACTGTTCCGTCTTTCCCTTTGTTGTAGTTTCTTTTTAAAATATTTAACAGAATAAAAAATATTATTAAATTTAGCAGGGATTCATACAAAAAAGCAGGATGAAAGTAATCATAATTTATATATTCAGCAGGTCTTAATGCGTATGGGATATATAATTTCCAAGGTAAATTTGTAGGGAGTCCAAATGCTTCAGAATTAAAAAAGTTGCCCCACCTGCCTATTGCTTGTCCGATTATTAATCCCATTGTAAATAAGTCTGCATAGCGCAGAAAGTTTAATTTGTTTTCTTTTGTATACCAAAAGCCTCCAAGAATACCGCCTATAATTGCACCATGAATTGATATTCCGCCGTTCCAGATTGCAAATATTTCCAGCGGATTTTTTGCAAAATAGCTGTAATCCATTATTACATAATATATTCTGGCAAATATTATGCCAAAAATGATTAGTACAAAAGATATATCTAAAATAGTATCTGTTTTTATATCGGTATAGTACTTCTTTTTAAAAAATATTACAGTTAAAATCCCGATTAAAATTGAAAGTGCCATAATTATTCCGTAATAATGAACATCTACAGAAATTATGGAAAATGCAATATGACCTGGAGATTTAAACATTTTTTATTGGTTAGCTTCTCCACTTTGTTCTGGCTGTTGGTCTTTTATAGCACCTTCACTTATTTGTTGAGGTTGAGTATTATTTTCAAGAGTATATTCTTTTATTTTTTCGTTTAATTCTGTAATTTTTCCGTTAATTTGTTCTGTATCTTCGGCATCAATTTTCTTTGTAAGATATTCATTATAGGTATCTACTGCTTCTTGTGCAAGATTAGTAAATTGTTCAATATCCTCACCAGAAGGCTCTTGTTCATCTTCTTTTTCTATATGTTGATAAGCTAGTGCCTCTTTTGCAACAGCCATTGTATAATATGCATCATAATAATCAGGTTTTAATTCTAAAACTTTTTTACATTCTTCTATTGATTGTTCATATTCATTAACGTTATTATAAGCAACAGCTAAGTTATAATGAGTTTGATACATTTCATTGTCCAAATCAAGGCTGGACTTTAA
>CANQRT010000020.1 GCA_947626325.1 Candidatus Gastranaerophilales bacterium
GTTGCACCCCAACTAGCGTAATTAAGGTTGACACTTGAAATAAAATCGCTTATTTCATTTCCATTACCATCAGACATCCAAACGTGTCCATATCTTCCCATACTTGCTGTATGTCCGGGTTCATATGTACTCCAGCTGACAATAGCACCAGCAGGTAAGTTCCTTAAATCTTCAAGGCTTTCTATTTCATCTGTTACATTTAACCAATCGTTTGGATAATTAGCTAATTCTGCAGCATAATCACATCCGTTACCGTGAGTTCTGTATCCTAATGTTGCTTGAATTATATCAGCAACACCTCCTGCACAGTTACCGTTAGCGACATGATCATTTCCATACAGTTTAAGTGCCATTTCGGCAAGTGCTTTTCCTTTTTCTTCATTATATTGAGAAAATCCGCTTATTGATTTTAAATTTTCTTTTGCAAGATCTTTAATATCTCTGTCATTTAATGCTGATTTTACATCATTTACATATTTTTGACTTTCCGATACTTTTGCTTTTGCATCATCTATAGCTTTGGTTTTTGCCGTATCGTATGCATTTTTTGCTTCGTTATATGCATTCATATACTCTGCTACTTCGGGATACTTTTCGGCTATTTGTTCTTCAAGCTGTGTTTTTGATAATTTTATATTTTCCAGCTGGTCTTCCAATTCGCCTTTTTCATCATTTAAATCATCAAGTTTCTTCTGTGCATTATCCCAGGTATCTTTTGCATCCTGTTCTGCCCGTTTCGCATTTTCAATTTGAGTATTTACCATATCAATTGCACTTTGTATTTCAGATCTTTTAGCTTCATCGGTTTCGTTTCCGAGAGCCGCCTGTAACAGGCCTAATTGATTTTCTAATGCTTCTCTTGTTGATACAGCATTATTATATGCACCTTCAGCTTCCGATACAGTATTTTCCTGATTTGCTATTTCAAGTTCTTTTTTGGTTATTTCACCTTCTTTGGACTCAATATTTTTAACAATATTGTCCAAATCTTTTGCCATATCTTTATCAACCAGCTCCAGTTCATCATGATATGTGTTATATGCATTTTCTATATTATTTTGCATTTGCATTAATTCAGGAGTATTTCCCGAAATAGCATTGGTTAGGAGTGTTTGATTATCTGCTAATTGTTGTTCCGCAGTAGAAAGTTCAGCCTGCAATTCTTGTCTTGACATATTATCAAGTGTTTTTTCAATAGTTTTTATTCCTCCGCCTCCTCCAAAAGCTCCAGCCGAACCCGATATTTCCGTTTTTACTTCCTCTGCTTCTTCAATTTCGTCATTATGTAGATTGGTTTCATCAAGGGCACCTAATAAGTCCTCAATAGAAAGATTGTTTTCATCTCCATCTATACTGTTAATATGTTTTAAGAATTCCATTATTTCATCTTTTGAAAATTCACTATCTTGATTATTATCTACAGCCTTTGCAATATTTTCATCTTCTAATAATGCATTAAATAAATCGACCAATGTTATTTGTTCAGAATTTTCTCCTTCAATCATATCTGTTCCCACCGCAGGCAGTGCCCCTTCGGTTGCTGTTTCAGCCCCATCTATCGATGCTGCAGCAGCTTCACCGTTTTCATCCGTCGTTTTATCCGATGCTGCAATTTCAGCAGGTACATCAGTATTTTCGCTATTATTACCTTCTATATCTAATTTTTTAGTTTGTTCGTCTTTTTTCTTAGCTTCTTCAGGGTCTACAAGTTTTCCGTCAACAACTTCCATATTTAAAATATAATTAATGCCTTTTGTTAAATCGGCAGCACTTATTTTATATTCATCCTGAATATAATCTTTAAACTCATCTTGATATAGGAATATACTTACATCCGAAAATTCAATATTTTCATATTTGTTATTATCCTTGCCTTCATTGTATTTAAGACCAAGCAAATATGCGTAAAAACCGTTTTTTATACTTTCTAAAGACATAATAAGCATCCTTCCTTATCCTATTATTTTTAATATCGGAAAAATTTATATAAACTTTAATTTTTTTTACAAAAATTTTATTTTTTTTACAAAAATTAATATATTATATTTAATTTATATTTTTTATAAACAGTTTAATGCCAAATAATCTGTAATATGTTTATTAATTTGCACTGAGCACTATTATTAAATATAATAAATATGCTATGCGAATACGTCCAATAATATATTTTAAAACCTTTATCAGAAGGCTGGTAAACAAATTATTTAAAAATGGAGATAATTGTTACGATTATATTTTATCTTTAGGCTACAATTGTGAAGTTGCTTATCGTATAGTGAAATATTATCAAAGTGAATCATCAGGTTTATTTAACTGGAGTTATTCAAATACTATAGATGAATTAATTTATGCTCTAAATCATTTTGAAGAAATAGGAACAGGCGGTTTTGAATACAAAAATTATTTATTTGAATGTAAGAACACGCATATATTTTTTCATGGACGTGCGCCAATGGAAGTTTACATGAATAATACAGCTACAGAAGAGGAAAAGAATGCCGACCTTGAAGAGTTAGTCAGCAGATTAGAATATTTAAAGACGAAATTCCTAAAAATGTTAAGAAATGACAACAGAAAATTATATATATATAAAATCAAAGATAAAGATATTGATGAGAATGTCAACGAAAAAATCAAAACATTAAAACAGTGTTTATTGTCTAATGGCGGAAAAAACTTTGATTTACTTATAGTTGCCCAAGAAAGTCAAAGAGAAAAATTCACTTTAATTGACAACGAATACAAAGTCCGTTTTGTAAATAAGTTTCCTCCTGATGAAAATGTGGTAGAGAATAAGTATAAAAGGAACTGGAATAATATTTTCAGAGAATTTTATCCCAAACTACCATTTATTCAATTTAAGAATAAAAAATACAAATTTGATAAATGAGTATTTATTAAAATTGGAAATACAAGAACTCTGAAACCTTGTTAATTGATAGTACAGATATTAACAGCATTAACAGAGTGGCTGTAAAATAAATAGCATTCGGCTTGAATTTTTCAGCAAACTCATTAGAGTTTTTAACAAAAAACAATAAAATAAGTGACGGAATTAACAGAAGCAGGCTCAATTTCAAACTTCCATTTTCAAAAGATAATCTAAGTTTATCTATCACTACAGGCGCAAAGCCATTAAAGCCGAACATAGAAGCAATTATTTGATTAGCTTTATGAATAGATTGCGCTCTAAAGTATACCCAAGTGATATTTGCAAAGAAAAACATCATAATTACACATATAAAATGAGGCAGTTTTACATTAAGTTTTTTCCAAAATCTGTTAATGCAAACAGCCAAACCATGCATAGCACCCCAGATAATAAATGTCCAGTTTGCCCCGTGCCAAATTCCGCCTATCAAGAATGTAACAAACAAGTTACGATATGTTTTAAATTCACCCGCACGATTTCCGCCTAACGGAATATATACATAATCACGAAGAAATCTCGAAAGAGTTATATGCCACCTGCGCCAAAATTCTTGAATACTCTCTGATTTATATGGAGAATTAAAGTTTTGAGGCAGTTTTATGTTAAAAAGATACCCTATTCCCATTGCCATATCACAATAGCCTGAAAAATCAAAATAAAGCTGAAGCGTATATGCTATAGAAGCACACCAAGCCTCAAAGCAAGTTAAGATTTGAATTTCATCAAATGCAGGCTTTACAAAAGGAGAAAGGAAATCTGCAATCATTACCTTTTTAAACAATCCTATTGCAAGTAAAAATAATCCTATAGATATATTTCTATGATTTATAACTCTATTCCTTAAATTAGCAAATTGAGGCATCATTTCCTGATGATGTACTATAGGTCCTGCTATTAATTGCGGGAAAAATGTTACAAACAGTGAATAGGTAAGAAAATCATACTCCTTTGTTTTTCCCTCATAGCTGTCTACTATGTATGCAATTTGCTGGAACGTAAAGAAACTTATTGCAAGAGGCAGGACTATATGCATATAATTAAAATCCTGTTTAAAAATCAAATTTATATTATGAATAAGGAAATCAAAATACTTATAATAACCTAGCAGAGCAACGTTAGCCCCAACTGCAAATATCATTAATAATTTTCTATTAATTTTAAGATTATCACTGCTTGAAAGTGCAGAACCTACCGAGTAGTTAAAAATCATAGATATTAAAATTAACGGCAGATAATCTATTTTCCAGTAAGAATAAAATATTAAAGATGCTATAACAAGCCAAGCGGAAGCAGGTTTTACCAGTTTCCATTTATTGAGAAGAAAATACACCCCAAATGTAATAGGCAGAAAAATAAATAAAAATTCTATAGAATTAAATAGCATTATTAATAACCTTTCTAATTTCAACTTCCCACTGGGGGTTTTTAGCCTCCCAATCAGCCAATGCTTTTCTCTGTATGATTAAATGATCTCTAACATTATGTTTATTAGTATAAATACCGTAATTATTTTTATTAAATAATAAGCAGTCAAGAATAATATATCCAAACTCTCTACTTGCGTGTGACATTTCTAGAAAATATTTGGTATTTGAATTAATATTTTCACCTGTAACATCGTTAACCCAATCAAAATCAACATAATCAAAATTTTCAGCTAAAGATATTTTCCACTGCTCAAAAACGGGCAAATATCCAAACTGATTAATAAGCGAAATATCAAGAGCATGAGTAGGATTTAAGTAAAAATGAACCTTATATCCTTGATTTTCCATATAAGTCTTGAAATTCTTCAATTTTATTATTTCGCCAGTTGACAATACAGCATTATTGTAGTTACCACCGTATCTAGCTAAAATATACTTAAAGGAGTCTACAAACATTTTATTTGTTCTTTTATATTTTGAAGAATTTAATTTTTCAATATTAAAATTCCATATAATTGTATTAATACTTGATAAAGTTGCGTTAAACGATAAAATTACTGGATTAAATTCTGATATTGTAAGATTTTTATTTGTAGAAAAATATACAGGACGTTTATTATCTTTATTTCTTTCAAGAAATCTGAAAAAATCAAGTCCTACATATATATCTTTAATTTCAGGGTGAATTTTTACAATATTTTTAGCCATTTTAATAGTTTCATCGTGAGATAATGCATTCATTCCAAGGTTTTTCACAGATTTTCCGCCAGTGATTTTAGAATAATATTCTTCCGAAATAGTGGAATTGACTCTTGATGAACCTAGAAAAATTGTATCCACAGGATTTTTATCAAGTTTTAATGCAATAATTTCAGTAACTCTTTGATTACGCTCCAATTCTGGTTTTAACTTATTAAATTTATTTACTGATACAAAACCAAAAATACCGTATGGATCAACTATAATGTTAATACTTGCAATAAAAACTAAAAAGGCTAAAAAAGATACAATTAATTTTTTGTTATAAAATTTATACTTCAACATCTTTAGCGCCCCATGCATAATCAACAAATTGGTGCGCAAATTTATCCCACGGATACTTTACCGCAGTTTTATATGCTTCTATTGACATCAATTTATAATCATTTTCATTAAGTTTCATAGCTTTATTCATTTTATCAAAAAAATTATCAATTTTATTGTCATGGTTAAAATTAGACACAATACCGTTAATATCATCTTTAATTATATCAACAGCCCCGCAGAGTGATGAAATTATAACAGGCTTATAAAATGCCATAGCCTCTAAAACCACAAGTCCAAACGCATCTTTCAACGTAGGCATAAGAAAAAAGTCTATAGAACGATAAAAATTGGACATATCATTTTGAAGCGGCAATAACTCAATATTCTTTTTTAATCCTAATAAGCCTATTATAATAGGCAAAATAGGATTTTTAGAAATTTTATCAGTAATTATACGTATTTTAAAATTCTTATAAAGTTTTTTTAATTTATAAGCAGCAAATAGAGCAATATATCCGCCTTTTTTTTGAAATTTGCGTGCGCACAGCCCAAATACAACAGGGTTTGATTTTACATGTGTCTCAGGATTTGCACTTTCATTGCTAATATCTGTACCTAGAGGGATAACTTTAATTTTATCGGGAGAAATATTATAATTTTTTACATAATCCTCTTTTACTATATTTGATGAAACGACAATTTTAGGAGTCTTTTGAGCATTAATTATAGCTTTTTTACTCTTTTTTATTCTTTTTTTATAAGATTTACTAAACACACACTCGAAAAAAGCAATAAAAGGATTTTTTTCTGTTTGATAAGCGAAAGAATGGTTGTGCGCTAAACTGATATCTGCTGGGTATTCAAGATTAAAGGAAATAACAAGGTCATAATTTTTAACTAAATTATCGTAATTAACATCAAAATTCTTATCTCTTATAAAAAGATTAACGATAGAGCTTGATTTAACATAGGAAACTCCTGCATAAACATCCACACTAAAGCCTTGATTAATTAGTTCCTTTATAATATAGAAATTAACCTTTTCACCGCCGCCAAAGAATACGCCCTCATTATATTCTGCCGCAATAACTGCTGCTTTTAGATTATTGCCCATATCGTATAACGCCCTTAAACTCTTTTATGACAATAAGTTTACTATAAAGTTTATTTATTTTTAAGACTATCCTCAATTTTTATTATATATTTGTTATAATTTTTAAAAAAGGAAAATTATCATGCTTACATTGGGAAAAATTAAAGATGCAGCCTCTGTATTATCTGAAATAGTTAGAAAAACAGATTTAATACATGCACAAAACCTCTCTGAAACAAATAATAATCTATATCTTAAAGTCGAAAACTTACAAGTAACAGGTTCTTTTAAAGTCAGAGGCGCTGCTTATAAAATAGCAAACCTTTCAGATGCTGAAAAAAATAAGGGAGTTGTCGCTTGTTCTGCAGGAAATCACGCACAAGGTGTTGCTCTTGCTTCACATAGAAATAATATAAAATCTACAATTTTTATACCAGCAACAGCACCAATTTCAAAAGTTGAAGCGACAAGAAAACTTGGCGCTGATATTAAACTTATTGACGGTGTTTATGATGATGCTTATAATGCATGCGTTGAATATCAAAAACAATCAGGTTCAACCTTTGTTCATCCCTTTGATGATGAAGATGTTATTGCTGGACAGGGTACTATTGGTTTAGAAATACTTGAGCAGCTCCCAGATGTGGGTGCTATTATAGTTCCTATTGGCGGCGGCGGGTTGATTTCAGGCGTTGCTTTTGCTGTTAAACAAATTAAACCAGAGTGCAAAGTCTACGGAGTGCAAGCTCAAGGCGCAGGTTCTATGTATCAATCATTTATTAATAAAAAAATATTAGAGCTTCCTATTGTTCATACTTTTGCTGACGGCACTGCTGTTAAAAAGCCAGGTGAAATTACATTTAATATGTGTTCAAAATACGTGGACGATATTGTAACAGTAAGCGATGATGAAATAGCCTCTGCTATCTTAGCTTTAATGGAAAAACAAAAACTCGTAGCAGAGGGTGCAGGTGCTTTAAGTGTAGCTGCCGCTATGTTTAATAAACTCCCAATTGATAATGTTAAAACTGTTTGCCTGCTATCTGGCGGTAACATTGATGTTAATATACTTTCTCGCGTTATAAACAGAGGTCTTTTAAAATCTGGCAGATTATCTCATTTAACTATTGAACTTTTAGATAAACCTGGACAGCTAAAAGAAGTTTCCGCTATTATAGCTGACCTTGGTGCTAACGTTATCAGAGTAAGACATAATCAAGGCGGAGAAAATACCGATATTAACGATTGTTTCCTTAAAATTTCTATGGAAACCAAAAACGCACAGCACTTTGAACAAATTCAAAAAGAGCTGACAAGAAGAGGTTACAAAATAACTTCTAACGTTCAGTAATAATAATTTTATAGAAAAAAAAGAAGAAAGATAATAAAAAATCTTCTGCTCGGTTTTTGTTTTTAATATTGCTAAACTCCACCTAAGGCTCCGCTAAGCGACGCTCCGACTTGATGTCGTGTCGTTAAGCAATAAAACAAAACAAAATACAGGCTATCAGATTTTTTATTATCTTTTTTCTTTAAATTTATTTTTAAATTTTCTATATGTTATTTATTACTCTATTACCCAGCGTTCAAGTATATCCTGCGGAATATTATCTAAAAATCTTGACGGTTTTGATAATACCATGCTAGTTGAATAATCGTACATATCTATAGGATAAGTTATACCCAAATGAGTCTTTGCCCTTGTTATTGCTACATACATTAATCTTAATTCCTCATCAAGCTCATCCATTGTATTAAATGAATAAACTGACGGAAATCTGCCGTCCACCGCTCCAATTATAAATACAGCTTTCCACTCGAGTCCTTTTGCACTGTGTATAGTCGACAGTGTTAAATATTCATCCTTTTGCGCGCCCTCATCTACATCCGTTATTGAACTGTCTGGCGGTTCTAATGCCAAGTCGCTTAAAAAATCCTCAAGACTACTATATCCCGCACTTAAATTAATAAAATGTTCTAAATCTTTTTCCCTTTTAGGATAATCGTCATATTTTTCTTTTAAAATTGGCTCATAGTATTCAATTACAGCTTTTACAACTTTAGAGGGCGAATATATATCCTTTTGCGATTTATTTATCAATTTACTTAAATTTATTACTTTTTCAGGATTTTTAACGGGGAGTTTTAAATCGCTTGTTTGACTGCTTTGCGTTAATACAGGCAGTAATTTATTTGCACTTTGAGCTCCTATTCCGTCTATCAGCATTAATATTCTCATATAACTTATTGCATCCATAGGGTTTAAGATTACTCTTAAATATGCAGTTATATCCTTTATGTGAGCAGTTTCCATAAACTTCATTCCGCCGAATTTTCTATATGGAATGCCCCGTTTTGCCAATTCTATTTCCAAGTTATATGTCATTCTTGCACTGCGAGCCAGAACACAAATATCATTTAAGGGGATATCCTCCTCCTCTGACAACTCTAATACTCTTTGAGCTATAAACTGTGCTTCTGTCGACATATCCTTCGCGCTTATTAATGCGGGCTTTATTTCACTTTCTATTGTTGAATAAAGAGTTTTAGAATATTTTTCTTTTGCCTTATTTAATACTTCATTTGCCAGTGCAAGTATATTTTGAGTGCTTCTATAATTACGTTCCAGCTTTATTATTTTTGCATTTTTAAAACGCTGGGGAAATTCCAGAATGTTTTTAAAATTTGCACCTCTAAAAGAGTATATGCTCTGAGAGTCATCACCAACTGCCATTACATTGTTATGTTCAGAGGCAAGCAGTTCTATTATCTGAGCTTGAATGGTGTTTGTGTCCTGATATTCATCCACCATTATATATTTGTATTGATTTGATATTTTCTTTCTGATTTCAGGATTGCACTCTAAGAGTGTACGCAGGTATAAAAGCAAATCATCATAGTCTAATATTGAGTTTTTTCTTTTATATGCGTTATATTCTCTTATGATTTCATTTATCTTATCTACAGCCTCTGAAAATTGAGAGTATTCATTTGATATAACTTCTTCAGAGGGGATATTTTTATTAACAGACTTTGAATAAATATCAAGAATTGTTCCCTTTTTCGGGAAACGCTTTTCGTGCTTATCTATTATATTTGTCCGTATATGGTTAATTATATCTTCACAGTCGGTTCTATCAGTTATAGTGAAATTGTTTTGAAGCTCAAGCAAAGCAGAATACTTACGTAATATCATATTTGAAAAGGAATGAAATGTTCCGCCCGCGACTTGTTCACAACGCTCATCTAATACAATAGATGCACGTGATAACATTTCCTGAGCTGCTTTTTTTGTGAAGGTTAACAATAATATATTATTAGGTTTTACTCCGTCCTCTATTAACCTTGCCACTCTGTATGTTAATGTCCTTGTTTTTCCAGAACCTGCACCAGCTATTACAAGCAAAGCACCAGTCTGCTGTTTTACAGCCTCTAATTGCTCTGGATTTAATTCTTTTTCATAATCAATTTTATATACACTTTCAGTATTTACACGTTTTAAAGTGTATTTTTTTACTGCAATATCATCCATGTTTTATATTATAATATATTTTTATTTTATTGTTATAACAAATAATGTTTCGTTTTCCGTGGAATGAACTAACTCTATATCAGAGCCTGTACGCTGAAGCTGAGTTTTGCATATATACAGTCCTGCTCCGTTCCTTGTTCTTTTGTCGTAAAATCCAAATTAAATATTTTGTCTGTTATATCATCTGGAATTTTCTCTCCGTTATTTGATATAAATATTTTTGCACCCCCGCCGTTAGCTTTTGCTGTTATATTTATTTCACACCCTGCTTTGCACGCTTCTATTGCATTAAATATTATATTAGTTATTGCGCATTCTATGTGAGTTTTATCAGCATTTACCATTATTTTTGGCAATTGCGCTGTATTAATTTTAATTTTTGCATTTTGTGCTTTCTCTTGGCATAAGTTTATTGATTGTTCTATAACTTGTTTTATATCTGTTTCAACTATATTAGGGGATGACATACATCTTAAATTATTTATCAGATAAGAAACATTTTCTGATGCTTTTTTAACATTATTTAAAGCACCTTTTAGCGAGCTGTCTGTTTCACTTTCAAACTCAATATTTTCAATACGTTTTTCAATTATTCTTGTATATAAATTTATTATTGATAAATTATTTTTTATTTCATGAGCGGTAAATTTAGCCTTTTGTTCAACTATTTTTGCAGTTTTAATAGTTTCATCTCCTAATCCTTCTAAATTTAATTTTTCTGCTTCTTTTTTTAACCCCTCATCGTTTGAATTATCAAGCATATTTGCTATTTGTTTTATTGAAATATTCAACAGCTTATTTTCACGTCTATCTATTGAATATTTGGCAATTTCCTCTTTTAAGTCACCTTTTGTATTATCTGCAATTATTTTTAATATGTCATTTATTTTGCTTGAATTGCAAAACAAACACATCTCACTATATTTTGGGAGTTCACCTGTTTCATAATCCCAAAGAAGAACAGCAGAGTATCTTTGCGATAAAACAATCGCAAATTCACTTTTATCCCATATTTCATCTTTTATTTTATTTTCTACACCGTCAATTAAATCAGTATAAGAAAAAATTTCAGCACCCGAAAAGATTAACCTTTTAATTATTGACTCTTTACCCTTTAAATCCCCTAATCTTAATAGTATTAAACTGGTTACATTTTGGTTTTCTATTACGGGTGCTGTTATCGCACGAAAAAGACCTGTTATGGTCTTTTCGTGATATTGTTTTTCACTATTTTCATATATGTACTGTTTTAATGAATTAAATGTTTTTTTCATTTTTTATATAGCAATCTTTAATTTTTTTCTGTTCATAAATCCATTATTTATTGCATATAAAACAGCTTGAGTTCTATCAGATACCTGCAGTTTTTGGAATATGTTATTTACGTGAGTTTTTACTGTTGTATCACTTATAAATAATTTATTTGCAACTTCTTTATAATTATAGCCTAATGTTAACAGTTCAAGCACTTCTTCTTCTCTTTGAGTTAAATATTGAAGCAAGGTTTCACTAGCATTTGCAGTTTTGTTTTCTTCTTTAAAGGTTTTCTGGAAGTATTCAAAAAATCTAGATGATAATCCGCTTGGTAAATATATTTTACCCTGCATTACTTCTTCTATAGCATATATTAATTGAGCTGATGCCATAGTCTTTAATATATATCCCTTCGCTCCTATCTTCATAGCTCTAAATATTAAGTCTGAATCATCATATCCTGTTAATGCAATTACTTTTGCACCTGTTTCTAACTTTTCAATCTCGCTAATTGCAGTTAATCCGTCTTTTTCGGGCATATTGATGTCCATTAAAACTATATCAGGCTGATATCTTTTGATTAAATTAATAGCTAAATTTACGTTAGTCGCTGTTGCTATTACGTCAAAATTTGTTTCTAAATTAATTAACTCCCTAATTCCCATTAAATGGTCATAATTGTCATCAACTAAGATAACTTTTACCTTTTTTGTAAATTCCGTTTCTCTTCTCATATACACACTTGCGCTCCCTGTAATTCCATGCCCTACACTATTCATATTACATGCGCAATTTTTTTTGCTCATCCACATTGAGATTTATTTGTGTGAATAAAAAGATTAATATTTTTATTAATCTAAAGGTTTATTTATAATTTTAAGACTTTATTTTAATTAAATATCAAGCACTCTTTTTTTCTTGAGCTCTTCCTTTAACAATTTATATTTATTGGGTTTTGGGATGCTTGTTTTTTGTATTGTATCTATTTCACTTGTATTTTTTACTTCATTTTCAATAAATATAACATCACTGTCTTCAACAGGAATAATATTATCAATACAGCTTATTGATATTCCTTTAGTTTCACCTGTTTTAGTTTCAATTACAATATTTTTTCCAGCCTCAATAGCTTGTTTTAGTTTTTCTTTTACAGAGTCTGTCAGCACAAATACATCTTTCTCACAAAATATATCAGTTTCTGCAGATGTATTATTACTGTCTGTTTTCATTTGATTTATTCTGTCTTTTATGTTCATTTTAAATCCTGTTCCATCATTATCGTAGCCAGATTTTTATATTCTCTAACCGTATCAATATCTGGCTCTATATCAGATAACGCAACCCCTTTATCTACCGCACTTGACGCTGCTATAAAGTTCTTTGTTATCATCATATATATTGGTCTGCCAATTATGTGCTCTATTTGTTCAAGTATTTTTTCATCTTTTTTTTGATTATATTTGTTTAATATAACTCTTGTATACTTGCTTTCTAACCTCAAATCTAAATGCTGGGTATTAACTTTTTCTGCCATTGATTTTGAAGCATCCATTATCAGATATAAATAATCTGACTGCATTTTTATAACCCTATCAATTTCGTGTAATGAGGCATCATTATCTATTATTATGTATTTAAAATATTTCCTTATTATCTTAAAAAATCGTTTTATTGAATCGCCGTCAATATCCTGCTCTGAATTTGATGCTATTCCTGTTCCTAATATATATAAAGAACTGCCATTATATTGAACAAGTTTACCCAAAAGCCTTGATGCGTTTTGTTCGGTTAGTAAATTAATATACTGGATTGTAGTATATTTCACATTCATATTTAACATCTGAAATACATCTGTTAAGGAATTATTAAAATCAATTAATAATACTCTCTCTTTAGACATTTTTGCGAGTTCATAAGCTAAATTTATAGCAAAAAAGGTTTTGCCTACTCCTCTTTCGGCAGAGACCACTGAATATATTTTTGATGTCATCTTTTTATCCTTGTTTTTCGTTACATTTAAATCGTGATTATTTTATTATTCTTATTATGAGCAATTTTTAATAAATTTTCAATAGTTTTAGTAATTGTTTTATTAATGTTAACAATTTTTTATATTCTACTTATATTAGTATGTATTTTTTATGAGATAATGTTGATATTATGAAGGTTAAAATTATTGGTGCAGGCTTGGCAGGCTCTGAAGCTGCATTACAATTAGCAAAAAGAAATATATATGTAGATTTATATGAAATGAGACCGCAAAATCAAACAGGCGCTCATAAAACAGGTTTGTTTGCTGAACTTGTCTGCTCTAACAGCCTTGGTTCGTTTGATATAACAAATGCTTCAGGGCTGCTTAAACATGAAATGCAAATTTTAGGTTCTGAACTATTACCATTGATTTTTGAAAACGCTGTTCCCGCAGGTGGTGCGCTAGCTGTTGATAGAACTCTTTTTGCACAAATGGTTACCGATAAAATTTCAAATAATCCTTTTATTAATATAATAAAAGAGGAGGTGACAGAATTTTCCTCTAATGAACCTGTTATTATTGCATCAGGACCTTTAACTTCAGATAAACTTGCAGAAGCAGTCAAAAATTTTTTGGGAGAAAAATATTTGTTTTTCTTTGATGCTATTGCACCTATTATTGAAAAGGACTCTGTTAATTTTGATAAGGCATTCTATTTAAACAGATATAACAAGGGAGATGCCGATTATATTAATTGTCCAATGAATAAAGAGGAATATTTAAAATTTTATAACCTGCTTACAAACGCACCAAGAATTGAATTAAAATCTTTCGAAGAAAATGCTAAATTTTTTGAAAGCTGTCTGCCTATTGAAGTACTTGCTTCAAGGGGAGTTGATACACTAAGATTTGGCCCGCTTAAGCCTGTAGGATTAATTGATGAGAGAACAGGTATTGAAAATTATGCAGTAGTACAGCTTAGACAGGATAATAAATCAGCTACTTTATATAACTTAGTTGGGTTTCAAACAAACTTAAAATGGGGCGCACAAACGGAGCTAATCCACTCCATACCAGCTCTTGAAAATGCTAATATTGTCAGGTTTGGAGTTATGCACAGAAATACTTTTATTAACAGTCCCAAAGTGCTTTTACCTACCTTGCAGTCAAAAATAAGCTCTAACGTATTTTTTGCTGGGCAGATTACAGGTACTGAAGGATATACTGAATCCATAGCATCAGGACTTTTAGCAGGAATTAATATGGCAAGAGTTATCAATAATCTATCTGCTTTTGAATTACCGCAGGATACTATGCTTGGCGCATTATCTCATTATATCTCATTTTCAGGTCATACTAATTTTCAACCTATTAACTCAAATTGGGGTATTCTCTCTCCTTGCAATTTAGATAAAAATATTAGGAAAAATAAAAAGCTTAAAAATGAATTCCTTGCAAATAGAGCATTAAACTCCCTTAAGAATTTTTTAAATAACATTTAAACGGTTTATCCGCCTCAAAATAATATCCGCACCCGTCTAAGGGTTTTCCTCCGTTTATTAAAAATTTACTGTTTACTTTAGGATAGTTTCTACAGCCTAATCCCCTAAAATGGTATACTTTGCATAAATTATCATCACCTATTTCTCTACAGGTAAATAATAATGCACCTGTTTCACTTCTGCCAGATATATAAAAACTGCAGTAATGTTTATCCCATTCCTTTACACTTTCAAATTGTTCTTGTGTTTTTATCGGTTCATCTTCAATATATAAAAGTATATTTCTACAGCACGCCCCGCACCTGAGGCATTTACCTTTTCTTATAAATTTTGAAGATGACAGCATTTGAATATAATATTTTATATAATTTTTCATTAGATTACTGTAAACTCCCTATGTATAAAGGGATAATTCTTATTATTTAAGTAAAAAAATTGTATTATATAATGTCCAGGG
>CANQRT010000021.1 GCA_947626325.1 Candidatus Gastranaerophilales bacterium
TGCTAACATCAAACTTTTCAGCTAAAACTTGCATAGAGGGAAGTTTATCGCCTGCCTTGAAATCTGATTTTATTAGTGATATTAGTTTTGCCTCAGTACGCTGATATGAATATGAAAGTGCTTCTGTAGCTTTAGCAAATATTGAATTTTCCTTTAAGGGTTCATATTCATTGTCATTTGGATTTTTTGAAAGAATAGTGCCATATCTTCCTCGTCGTGTAATTAATATACCCTGAGAGGTTAATTCTTTAATTGCGTCATGGACAGTTTTTACACTGACTTGAAGTTCTTTAGCAAGTTCTTCATGAGAGGGAATTTTATCACCGATATCAAAATTATCCATAAAGTATGATTTAAGCTTGCTGGTTATTTTTGTAACCAGAGTATCTGTTTTTATTATATCTGAGTATCTTTTTTCATTTTTATCAATATACGGAATTGATTTTAAAATCCAATTAGAATCACTGCCGCGTTTTTGCATAGTATCAATAATGCCTTCTTGTAAAAGAAATTCATAGGCAAGTCTTGCAGTATTTTGAGATATTCCTATTTCTTCTGCCATTTTTCTTGCAGAGGGAATTTTTTTCCCTATCTTAATGTTGTTTGTAATGATATATTTTTTTATAGCGACAATAGCCTTTTCACGCTTTGAGGTTGACTTAAACATTGATGATGGATTAGTTGTATTAGATATCATGGTTCCTAATCTTTGTTTAGATTTAAGATATCCCTCATCTTCTATATATCTTATAGCACTTTGAACTGTGCCTATACTAACGCCTAAATGATTAGATAAATCTGCTTTACTAGGTAATATATCATTTTCTTTAATTGATTTACTTTTAATTGCAGATAATAACCAGTTCATTATCCATTTTTTTATAATAAAATCCTTTGAGTCAAAAGATGAGTCATAATCAGGTATATCAAGCGGTAATTCTTTAATATCTATTTTTCTCTGACTTTTGTTTGTAACTACAGTCATAAATCCTCCGATTTTTTTATTTATTATAAGTCAGATTATGATTTTTTTTGTTATTATAATTTTAATTTTTAATATTTTGTAACTTTAAATATTAAATTACTAAACTAAACCTTCTTTAATAGCCTTAACTGCTGCTTGAGTTCTATCATCTACAAGAAGTTTTTGTATTATATTACAAACGTGTGCTTTAGCCGTATGCTCGCTTATACATAGTTCTTGCGCTATATCATTATTAGATTTTCCTTCAACTACAAGCTTTAAAACCTCATATTCTCTTTGAGTAAGATTAGCATGACTATTTCTAAACATTGCTCTTGAAGTTTGTTTTTGAGGAATTATCTTATCAGATTTTTCTCTTAAGAGTGGAACAACTTTTGGATCAAGCCACATGGCACCGTCATTAACGCTTTTTACAATATTTAAAAGCATTTCTGTATTAATATCTTTAATAACATAGGCATAGACTCCCATTGAAAGTACTTTTACTATTTCATTTTCAATATTATGTGATGATAAAACAATAATTTTAGCCATGCACTCGTTTTCATTAAGCTCATTTATTACCTTAATCCCGCTTATATCGGGTAATCCAAGGTCTAATAATATAACATCTGGCTTATATAACAAGGCTTTTGAGATAGCATCTCTGCCGTTTTCTGCTTCTGCTATAACTTCATAACCGTCTGCTTCCTCAAATAGTGTCTTTATTCCAACTCGTATAAGCTTATGGTCTTCTACAAGCATTAATTTAATAGGTGTATTCATATTTTCCTCCCATGATATATTAATTACTGTAGTTGCGTTATTTATCCCTCTTTAAATATTTATTTGTTTAATTAAAATTATTTAAAAAATTTTTTTAAAAATTTTAATTTTTTTTATTGTCATTATTTAATATCGAATAGAGATATAACGATAACAATTTATAACCATTATAACTTTATAACTACATATCTAAAAGATATAATTAAAATAATGTATAATAAAATCATGGAATATGTGGAATACATAAAAACAGACGATGGCTCAATAGGGTTATTTGATAAAAAGATTGGAGATATTTATCATTCTAAGAGTGGTGCATTAAAAGAAGCATTTGATAAATATATTAACCCTAGTTTTTTAAAAGAAAAATCATCAAAATCAAAAGAGATTAACATACTTGATATTTGTTCAGGTGCAGGATATAACTTAAAATCAGCAATACTAACTGCTGATAATAATTGCAAAGTAAATATTGATTGTTTAGAGATTAATTCTGATGTAATAAATCTATCGCCATTTATTGATGATTTAATAAATGATGTAGATTTAAAGATATTATTATTATCAGAGGTAATAAAATTAAACAACTATGACTATAGTTTTTTAAACGAGGTACTAAAAATAGATACATCATTTTTATGCCCTGATATGAGGCGTTTTATTGAGTTTTTATTTACTGAGGGGTACTTAACTAAGGGTTCAATATTAAATCGTTCGTTCTTACATAATATATATTATAATTATGTTTCTAATAATACGAATTATACTCCAAATTGCAGCAAATACAATAATATAAATGTACGATATTTTATTGGCGATGCTAGATACTCTCTTAAATCTATTGATAATACTTATGATATTGTTTTTATTGACGCTTTTTCTCCTCAAAAAGACCCAACTCTTTGGACTATTGATTTTTTATCTCTAATTAAATCTAAATTAAATAAAAATTCTGTTCTTGTTACATATTCTAAATCTACTCCGCTTAGAAGCGCACTCCTTGAGTTAGGTTTTTGCGTTGGAAAAACTTTTATTGATAAACTTGATATGGGAACAGTTGCTTCATTTGATAGCTCATTAATTATCAACCACCTAAACAATTACGATTTAAAATTAATTTCAACAAGAAGCGGTATACCTTTTAGAGATTATGATTTATCTTTGTCTTATAATCAGATTATTAAAAATAGAGATATAGAAATGTCATGTTCTGACAGGGTTTCTATGACTCAATTTTTAAAAAATTATTATTAATACATATCTTATAGATATATAATAATAACATAAATAAAATATAAAATATTAGAAAAGGATAAAAATGAAATACGATTTATTAATTGCAGGCGGCGGAACTTCAGGAGTTGCAGCAGCATATATTGCTTCTAAGCTTGGTATTAAAACTCTTCTTGTTGAGAAATCTGACGTTTTAGGCGGAGCTATTACTCAAGGACTTGTTGTTCCTGTTATGAAACTTAATACTGAGAATATTAATACTGAGTTTTACACGGATTTATTGACTTTCGCTAAAAAATATAACGCTCAGCACACATTTATAGATGATAATACAGGCTGGTTCAACCCAGAACTCTTAAAAATAGTGTTTGATGATATGCTCAAGTCTGTTAAGTGTGATGTATTATTCTCATCTAAGGTTAATGAGTGCTCTATATCTTTTACTGATAACTTATTTCATTCATGTATAAACCATAAAATATTATCATTATATGTCGATACGAAGTATATTATCGACGCAACATCAAATGGAGAAATTTTTAAAATTTTAAATTGTGATTTTCAAAATTCTGATGAAAAATCTCAAGCTTCTTCGCTGCGATTTATGCTTTCAGGAGTTAATATGAAAGTTCTTGCTGATTGGCTTTGTGATATTGATAAGGATAGAGCTGTTACTATGTCTGAGTACAAGGATAGTTCGCAAATACACCTTTCTACAGCCTGCACCTGGGATGATAGCCACAATTGGGCATTATCCCCTATATTTAAAGGCGCAGTCGGCGACGGAGTGCTTGAACATGATGACTGTGCGTATTTTCAGGTGTTTACTGTACCGAATATGCCTAATACTCTTGCAGTTAATGCTCCTCGTATTATTTTAGACGACGATGAAAGTATTTTAGACCCATTTGTATATTCAAGAGCTCTTAATCAAGGCAGGGAACGGATTTATAGACTCGCTAACTTTATGAAGCTTTATTTTAAGGGCTGTGAAAATTCTTATATTTCACACATATCTGATACTCTTGGTGTTCGTGAGTCATATAGGGTTAAAGGAAAGTATACTTTTACTGTGGATGATATTATTAATCCTAAAAAGTTTGATAATATTGCGTTTGCTTCTGATTATCCTGTTGATATTCATTCAATGAAAAAGGATAAAAGTATATTAAAATCGGAAAAAACTACCTATTATGTCCCTATAGAATGTCTAATATCTGATAACATTGAAAATCTTTACGGTGTAGGCAGAATAATTAGTGCTGATTTTGAAGCTCAAGCAGCAATAAGAACACAAATGAACTGCTTTTCTATGGGAGAAGCCGCTGCTAAGGATATAAAAAGTAAACTAATCTAAGTAAAAGGCAGTTACAACTTTATGAGAGTCTTCAGCATGCTGAATTGCCTTATGCAAAGTATTAGAAGTATGTGATAAGAAACAAATTAACTGCTGGCATTCATCAATAATCTCACGGTTGCATATTCTGCTTGCATCTGCCAAGGTCATCATTGAGCGGTCAGGGTGTTCTAATATATTAGGAACACCAATTAATTGATCTTGAACATCTGATGGCTGTTGCCCTATTGTTTGAGGCAGAATAACCCTTAATTTATCAGGATTAGCTTTCATTGCACCTCTTATTGCAGCAGCATTAGTTCCAGATGAACCTCCGCTTGTTATAACTGTATTTCCTTGTATTACTAACGCATAGGATAAAATTTCTATAATTTGTTGATGTGTTATTGGTAAATTTCTGCTTCCTATTATTGCAACTTTTTTAGCGGATTGCTGTATTGTTGCAAGCTCCATTGCTAACGCATCTTGAGTATTTGAATCTGAATTTTCCACTTTGTCTAAATCATCAAGCGGAACCATTATCTGCTGTTCGTTTTTGCTTTCTTCCGACATATATTTCCTTATTTGCCTTATATTTTTTTTTATTTACAATATATTAATAATAGCACATTTTTGAAAAAATAAAAGTACATGTTAAATATTTTAGAGGGATTAAATAGGGAGCAAAAGGAAGCTGTATTGTGCGAAAATGGCACTATACTTGTACTTGCTGGTGCGGGCTGCGGAAAAACTAAAGTCTTGACAACTAGAATTGCTCATCTTATTAATAGCGGTGTTTCGCCTTATGAAATTCTTGCTGTTACCTTTACAAATAAGGCAGCTAAAGAAATGGTGGAAAGACTTTCCCGCATGGTCGGCGAGGATAAAGCAAAAAAAATGTGGATTGGAACTTTTCACTCTATTTCTGGCAGAATTTTAAGAACAGATATCAATGAGTATATTGATGAAAATGGCAGGACTTACGACAATAAATTTGTTATATATGATGATACAGACTCTAATTCAATATTAAAAACTGCAATAAAAAATTCTTCTTTAGATGAAAAAATATACCAGCCTAAATTATTAAAAACAATTATTTCTAATGCAAAAAATAAAATGATTGATTCGTATACATACTCTACTCGTGCAAGAGATTACAGAACTGAACAGTATGCTCGAATATATATGGAGTACCAAAAACTTCTGCAATCTAATAATGCTTTAGATTTTGATGATATGCTGGTTTTGGCTGTTAAGCTTTTAGATAAATCACAAACAGTAAGAACAAAATATTTTAACCGTTTTAAACACATTCTTGTTGATGAGTTTCAAGATACAAACTTATGCCAATACAATATGATTAAAGCAATTTATACAAATAATCTTGATGAAGATGAGATACCTAGTGAGAAAAGTCTTTGCGTTGTTGGTGATGTTGACCAATCAATATACAGCTGGAGAGGGGCTGATTATAAAATTATTTTAAATCTTCAGCAGACATTTAAAAAGACTCATTTAATTAAACTTGAGCAAAATTACCGCTCGGCTGAAACTATTTTAGAGGCTGCTAATTCCGTTATTTGCAATAATAAACAGCGAATTTCAAAAAATCTCTATTCAAATCTTGGCAGAGGAAAAAAATTAAACCTGTATAGAGCTAACGATGAGGCAGATGAGGCACTTAATCTTGTTAAAGAAGTTAAAAGACTTTCGCTTACTGAATCACTTGCTGATATGGCTGTATTATATAGGACTAACTCGCAATCACGTGCAATAGAAGAAGCCTGTATGGCTAATTCTGTTCCTTATAAAGTTGTTGGCGGGTTAAAATTCTATGATAGAAAAGAAATTAAAGACATAGTTGCATATTTAAAATTAATATATAATACCTCTGATTCTATGAGTCTGCGTAGAATAATTAACGTGCCTAAGCGCTCAATCGGTACTGCTACTGTTGATAAGCTTCTGCAAATTGCTGATGAAAATGGTATTAAGTTTATGGATGTTTTAAAATCTGTTAATGAGTTTGATGATTTTTCATCTGCAATTAAATTAAAACTTTCTGCTTTTTATAATATGATATCTGATTTTCAAACTGCCTTTTACAAAATGGATTTACCTGAATTTATAGGTTATGTTCTTGATAAATCGGGTTATATTCAAGATATTAAAGAAAATGAAGATGAAATTACTGCAGAGGGCAGAATTGATAACCTTCAAGAATTTATTAGCGTTGCTAAAGAATTTACACCGATTGATGAAAGTGATATTCTTGGTGAATTTTTATCACAAGTATCCTTGGTTAGTGATATTGATACTTATGTGGATGATACTCAAGCATTAACATTAATGACCTTGCACAGCGCAAAAGGGCTTGAGTTCGATACTGTATTTTTATCAGGACTTGAAGAAGGAATTTTCCCCCATACAAGATCACTTGACTCTTTAACCGAAATGGAAGAAGAACGTAGATTAATGTATGTTGGTATTACACGGGCTAAGAAAAATCTTTATTTAAGTTATGCCAATAGACGTAAAATGTGGGGGCAGGATAAATATTTCCCGCCTAGCAGATTTATTTCTGAAATTCCGTCTGAACTTATTGAATACTCAGAGTCTGATTACAGTTCATATTCTCAACCGTCGTATACCTTTAAAAAGGCTGTTGACACAATTAAATCAACTCGTTTATTAGAAGAAAACCCAGATGGTAGTATTAAATCTGTTACTTCTTTTGGTAAAAATTTTGTTGCACCAAAAAAGCAGATTACTCATAATACTTCTTTTGTTATTAAAAAGAAAAATGCACATAAAGAAGATAATATTCAAAATCTGTTAGAAAATAACCCAATTAAACAAAAATTATTGGAACGGCAAAAATCACTTAATAACGAAACAAAAACATCTGCTTCAGAAATAGTATTTAATTCAGGTGAAAGAGTTTTTCATTCTAAATTTGGTATTGGAAAAGTTATAGAAATAAAAAAAGTTGGTTCTTCAGATATGATTATTGTAGATTTTGGCAAATCTGGCAAAAAAGCGCTTGACGCTGCCTTTGCTCAGTTAAAGAAATTTTAGGTAATAGGTATGATTAAACTTTTAGATTGTACGCTAAGAGACGGGGGGTACGTTAATAACTGGGAGTTTGGCAAGGATAATATCGCCAAAATCATTTCAGAACTTACACATTCTGGAATTAATTTTGTTGAATGCGGTTTTTTAAAGGATATTAACTATAATAATAACTTTTCTCTTTTTTCAAATATTTTGCAATTAAAGGAATTTCTAATATCTTCAAAAACTAAATACACTTTAATGATTAATTATGGCGAGTATTCGTTAGATAAAATTCCAAATTCAGACGATAAAAGTATAATGATTAGGCTTTCATTTAAAAAAAAGCATTTAAATGAGGCTCTAATATATGCTGACAGCCTAATTCATAAGGGTTATGATATTTTTATTAACCCAATGAATACCGATTTATATTCAACTGATGAATTATTATATTTAATACAAAAAATTAACAAAATAAACCCTTATGCTGTAACAATTGTTGATACAATTGGCTGTATGTGCGAGAAAGATGCTGTTAATATTTTTAAATTAATAAAAAATGAGTTAAATGAAAATATAAAAATCTGTTTTCATTCTCACAATAATCTTCAGTTATCTTTTTCAAATGCACTTTCACTCATTAATCTATCCGATAAAAGAGATTTGATTATTGATTCAACTCTTTTTGCTATGGGTAGAGGTGCAGGTAATATTAAAACCGAAAAAATTATTAAATATTTAAATGATAATTGTAATACTAAATTTGATTATATCCCTGTTCTTAAATTAATTGATGAAGTTATTTATCCAATATTTAAAAAATCTCCCTGGGGAGCTTCTACCCCTTATTATTTAGCGGCAATCCATCATTGTCATCCAAACTATGCCAAGTTTATTCTTGATAAAGAAATACATAATGTTGATATTATTATTAAAATTTTTAGCTCAATTCCCAAGGAATATAAGTATGAGTTTAACTTAGATATTATCCAAAAATTATATAGTGAATTTAAAGTATGTTAACTTTTATTACAAAATACATATTTTATATATAAGAATTATGCACATTCCTCTTGCAAATTGTTTTTATATATATGTAGGCAGAAAATTAGAGAGGAATATATGGCTAGAGTTTTAATATCAATGCCCGAAGAATTCTTAAGCAAAATAGATGAAGTTGCTGATGGGGAAAATAGGACAAGAAGCGAACTTATTAGAGAAGCTCTCAGAACATACATTCATAAACAAAGAGTTAAAGAAAATGCATTAGCAATAAAAAATGCAAACATTCTAGATGCATTACTTGATTAAAGTGGCTGCAGACTTGGGATAGGGAAAACTAAAAAGGAAACCTAAAGGGTTTCTTTTTTAGTGTTTTTAAACATTGCTATTGTTTCTATGTGAGGAGTGTTTGGAAACATATCCGCAGGTTGAATATAAATAGGAATAAAGCCAAAATTCTCAAATGTATTCATATCTCTTGCCAGTGTCGCAATATTACAGCTTACATAGATTATATATTTAGAGGTCAGCTTACAAAGTGATTTTGCAGCTTCAGTGCTGCACCCTTTCCTAGGCGGGTCTGTTATAGAAACATCAAACTGTATATTTTGCTGAATTAATTTATTAAATGCCTCTGCTGCATCAGAATTTACTATTTCAATATTGTTTAAATTATTTAATTTGATATTTTCAATAGCATCCATAGAAGCACTCTTTACTTCTTCTATAGATAAAACTTTTGAAGCTATTGGGCTTAAATAAATTCCAAAACTTGATACTCCAGAATAGGCATCAAGTATGCTTGCTGATTTTATTTTTTTAGAAATTAATTCATAAACTTTATTAAATATTTTTTCTGCGCAGTAAGGATTTACCTGAAAAAAACTTCCTGAGCTTATTTTATACTTTCTGCCTCCAATATTTTCAATAATATAGTTATCACCAGCTAATGTTACTGTTTTTTCGCCTGTGATGACGTTTGTTTTTTTTGTATTAATATTTGCACATACTCCTTTTATTTGCTCAAATTTATTAATCAGACTGTCAGAGAGTGTGTACAATGATTTTTCTATATTATTTGAATTTATAACTAAAGTTAAAAGCATATTATTTTGATTTGAGCTCTGTCTTATAATAATATGGCGCAATAGTCCTTTATTATTTACTTCATCATAACCTGATATTTTAAGCCTTTGTGCCTCTTCTTTTATAAAACCTGCAATCTCGTTTATTAATGATGATTGCATTGGGCAATATTTTATATTAATAAGTTCATGAGAATTTTTTTTGTAATATCCTGCTAAAATTCTTTTTGATACTTTTGTTTGGCTTACAGGTAATTGAACCTTACAGCGATACTCTTGAATTTTAGGTGAGGGAATAGCTTTTTCTACTTTATATTCTTTACCAGTAATATTTTTAATTGTTTCTTTTACAATGTTTTCTTTTTCAATTAGCTGTCTATTATAATTAATATGCTGCCAGCCGCAGCTGCCGCAGGTATTATGAAGCGGACAAATTGGTTTTATCCTGTATTCAGACGGCTCTATGATATTTGTTATTTTTCCTGTTTTATAATTTTTTGTTGATTTGATTATTTCAGCTTCAACCGTATCACCAGTGCAGCCCCCTTCAATAAATAAAGGAAATCCTTGTTCACGAGCAAGTGAACTTCCGCCGTTTATCATTTTTTCTATATAATACTTATTACTCATATTGCATTAATTCGTTTTTTAGCTTTAATATTACATCATCCCAGCTGTTAACTTTTGTTTGTTTAATTATTTTTATGCTGTCATACCATTCAGTGCGTTCTAAATTATCGAACCAGCGCCACTCTGAAATATATGGCAGCAATAGATACGTTTTTACCCCCATAGCTCCTGCAAGATGTGCTATAGAAGAATCCACTGTTATTAATATATCTGTATGCTTTAAGAATTTTGCTGTGTCATAGTGGTTTTTTATATATTTTGATAAGTTAATAATCCCCTCTTTTTGGCTATTTTCAATCTGGAATGAATAAAAATTAAATTTATTATTACCAAATAGCGGTGTTAAGTGTCTGTAATCAATGCTTCTATTTTTTAATACAAATTGACTGCCTTTATAAAATATCCCAACATTAATTTTATTTCTCTTAAAAATATCTTTATTTTCGCAATCACTCTCGCATTTTAAATAGCCTTTTGAAAACGGAATATTATTAAAATCCATATTAAGAGCATAGGCAATATTCATAATAGGCATAACAATATCATAATTTTCACAGGTTTTTTCTTTGGGTATTATTTCAATATTTGGATAATTTGCCTGCAATAAAGTTAAAAGTGTTTTATCAGTCCTTAATATTACCTTTTTTGCATAATCCTTTAAAAACGGAATATACCTTGCAAACATTATTGTATCGCCAAATCCGCAATCACTGTATAATAAAACTGTTTTATCTTTAAAGTCAGTTCCTTTTATCCAATATTTACTTTTATATTCCTTGAAAAAAGTTGTATCATAACTCCTTTTTGAGTATAGTTCCATCCCCTTTTCAAAATTTTTTTCTTTTAAGTAAATCATACCTAATGATATACAGCTTAAATGATTGTTATTCGTGCAGTTTATCACATGGGCAAATAGCTTTTTAGCCTCATTACATCTATTTAAATACCTTAAAGCAACAGCTTTTGCGTGTATAAGCTCAAAATTTTTCGGATTTACTTTTAGGGCATTTTCACAAATTTCAAGCGATTTTTCGTATTCTCCAACATCTATCATATTTAAACTTAATAGATATCTGGCATTATCATTTGTTTTTCTTAAAATATGAGCATAAGCAAGACATATATTGTTTTCTGCAGGTGCTATTTTATATGCTTTTTCTATATAGTGAAGTGATTTTAATTTGTTAATATCCTTGTATAAAATCCCTAAATTAAGCAGTGCAGGAGCATAATCTGGATTGATTTTTAATGATGTTTTGTAATTTAATACTGAATTTTTTATATCGTTAGATTTTGAATATAAAACTGCAAGATTATAATAATAAATATAGTTCTCTTTATTTATGCTGACTGCACGGTTATATTCAGCTTTTGCATTTTCGTAATCTTTTATGCAAGTGTATATTTCAGCTAGAGTAGAATATAATCCGTCATCATCAGGCTTTATTTTTTCAGCGCTTTTTAATATTTCTATTGAGGTTTTATATTCTTTTTTATCTTTATAAATAAGTGCAAGATTAAAATATGCTGAATAATTTGTTGGGTTTAGTTTTATAGCATTTTTATAAGCCTCAATTGCACAATTATAATCATTAATTTTTTTATAAGCAATTGCAAGCGAATAATATAAATCATCATTTGGCTTTATATCTATTGCCTGTTTGTAAATTATAATTGCATTATCAATTTCATTATTATAGAAATAAGCTTTGGCTAAATTAGTCATTATATAAGTATTAGGATTTAATATAATAGCTTTTGTTAAGTTTTTAATAGCCTTTGTATATTCTTTTTTAGCAATATATAACATACCTGATAAATTTAGCAGGTTAGTATCATCAGGATTTATTGTCAATAATAATGAATAAATTTGCTCTGCTTCTTTTAGCTTGTTTTGCTTATGAAGTAAGAAAGCCCTATCCGTTAATTCCTTATATTTTTCATTCATATCAATAATATTTTAAAGCATAAGTTTACGCTCAGGCAAGAATATTAACAAAATAGGAAGTTATGCTTTTTTTATTCCTGCTAAATTAAGATATTCAAAACAAGGACCTTTATTACCTGGTTGAGCCCAGCTGAAATCTTCATCTAGAGCGTTTTTGACCATAGATTGATATTCATCTTTATCATCAAAATATATCTTAAGAGCTTTTTTCATTGCATCATAAAGAGTTTCAACTGATAACGGTTTAGTTATGTCAGTTAAAATGCCATTTACTTTTCCGTTTCTATTGACAGTATCAACAATACCACCTACAGAACTTGCAATAACAGGTGTAGCTAAAGCTAATGCCTCTCCTTGAGTAAGACCACATGGCTCAAATATACTAGGCATTAAGAAATAATCTGATGCAGCCATCATTGCAGCCATTGGTGCAAATCCGTGTGCAAAAATTACTCTATTACTGTCATTTTGATTTAATTCTTTTGATTTTAAATCTTCTATATATTTTCTTTGACTGCCGTTTTCGCCGTCTTGACCTGCAATATAGAAAATTGGCTTGTTTTTATTGGGGAAATCTTTGTCCCAATTGTCAAATAACATTTTTATTGCACCTGTCATAATCCCTATACCTTTTTGAGAAACAAGTCGTCCACCAGAGGAAATTATAGGAGTATCTTTTAGCTCCTCCTCAGTTAGAGCAGGCGGTGTTGTTTTGCCAGCTGGTTCAACAAACTCAAGTCTTTGTGTTAAATCTCTTATTTTTTCAACTTCTGGAGTTTTATTATCAGCATCATTTTTCATCGAAAGTGGGATAATAAAATCATTATAAAACTTACTCTTATTTAATTCTCTGGCTGACAATATATCAACAATATTAGAGGATTTATTATATTGTGTATAATCAAGTCCCGTAAGTCTCTTTATGTTTCCAGCAGTAGCCTCAATTGAAAGATTATTAAAGTCGTTACCATTAATAATACCAACCATAGCACCTGCTTTCGCTTTTTGAGTTAATGCCCATTGCAGTTCACCTGATAAGTCAGCATGCTCTGGAGAAATAAGCTCATTTGCATAGTTTTGCGAAACAGGACAGAAATAATTACTTAATACAACACCCATATTTAAAAGGTTTGTATGATTTGATGAATAATCTTCATGATTGATTATAACTGCGTTATCAAGATTTTTTAGTCCTTTATCCGCAGGGTTAGTTTCAGAAGCAAGCGTCCTTGCATTAACTGAAATATCATAAGCATAGCTGTCGAATAAGGTATTTAAAATATTTGAAGTAGCTTCACTTCGTTGGACATCATCATTATTATTTCTTGTTGAGCCTTGATACATTGCATTATGACCAATTGTTATAATACCAATATTTTGAAGTTTTTGCGCTGTTTTATCGCTGATTTGACCATAAGCATTTTCCATTGGAGCTTTGTATCTTGCTAAAGCAGCAATAGGTGAAGCTTGCCAATCATTTAAAATTAAACCGTCCATAGTGGGTATTGAAGCTAATACACTGCCGTCATCAGGAAGTTTTAATCCCTTTACGCCGTTGATATCTTCTTTCAGTTTTGCAAGCTCATAAACTACTTTTGAGAAGAAAGCAAATTTTTCTGGTTCTTCTGTTTGAGTCATGCTCTGGTAAATTGTGCCATTAAAGTATGTATCATTTTTAATAAATACTAACTGTTTATTATTTCCGTCTTTATCTTTTGAATTATGTACAAATACTTCAACTTTTTCAGGTGAAATTTTACCGCCTCTATACGCATCAACAGTAAATTCTGCAGCTTTTTCAAGGTCAAAGGTTTTATTTTTATAGGTATATAAATATTTTCCGTTTTCTTCTTTAAAAGAAGCTATTCCAGCAGATTGATACATTGGGATAAATGTCGGAACTTGAATACCCAGTTTTGTCATATTATTTTGAATTTCAACTGGTACACTGCCAAGTCCGCCTTCTTTTACAGGTGCAAATTCAGAAGTAACAGACCACAAAACAGGATGTTCTTTATTAATTTCAGGTATTACATTTTCGCTGTATAAGTATTTGCCTGCTGTTTCTCTAATTGCTTTAATTGCTTTTGTATACTTACCTGCGTTTTTATTTATTCCGTCATTATTGGTAAGTAATGAAATACCATTATAATTTTTAGTGTATTTACGAGCTAAACTGTTTGAATTTGTGGGTGCCTGCTGAGACCTATTTAACGCTTGAGAGGCTTGTGATTTTATATCCCCCATACTAGCTGCAGCTTGTTTTGTAATTTTGTCTTTGTCATCGTCTGTTAACTTATCAAGGCTGTATACCCCGCCTGCTATACCAAAAGCAGCGAGCAGTGCTCCCCATATTTTTCCGTCAGCTTTTTGTGCACTTGCAAGCTGTGTTTTTATTTTTTCACCAGCCTCTTTTATAACACTTACATCTTGAGCGGTTTGGGTTACTTTTTGTCCAAGCTCTATTACCTGTTTTTGTAATTCTTTGACATTCTTTGTTGATATTTTATACGTTATTAAAGCAGTTAATGGAATTGCTGCCATTGGAATAATTATGGGAGCCAACTTTTCAGCACGTTTAATAATTTCAGCACTTTTCTTTTTTTTCTCAGATGTTTTATTTACATTGCTTTCAACAGGTGCTGTTGTACCGTGATAGCCAATTGCTATCTTAGAAAAAATATTACCGCTCATAATATACCCCTTTTATAAACACAATAATTTAAAACCGATGATTACTTTTATTCGCTATTTCTTAAAGTAATTGTTACAGTTTTGTTACAATTTAAGACCATTATTATTAAATAATAATAACTTATAATTTAAAAAAAGTTAAGTATGTTTTATTATTTGTTTCTTTCATTATACAATGTTTAAATATGATTATAGTTTACGGGA
>CANQRT010000022.1 GCA_947626325.1 Candidatus Gastranaerophilales bacterium
GTTTATTTTTCTAAGTTAAAAGATTGTGAATATAAAGTGCTAGAATCATTTTTAGAAAGAAAGTATGGAGGTTAGAGTATGTATTTCCCATATTTAAGAGGTCGGCAATTTGAACTTATTGCATTAAGAGAGTTAGTGGAAAATCAACTTATAGGAAATCATATTTGTCCTGTAATTGACCTGAAAAACAAGCTGATTATAGCATAATTATACGATTTCAACAATAAAAATTTAAATTTGCAAAAAAAAATTTAATGTGTTATAAATAAAGTATGAAAAGAATATTCAGTAGTTTAATTAGCCAAATAACTTCAAAAATCACCACGGGGGGGGGGAGTTTAATACTCTAAACTTAAGCGAGAGTAAGCGTTTTCGGAAAGATTATAACGGTTCTTCCGTTTTTGAATATTCTTTTATGATGAGTCTTGATGAAAAAGACTATCCTAAATATTTAAAAGAAGCATATTATATTAAAATCGGACAAAAGTTAAATTTAAAGCATCCTAAGACATTTAACGAAAAAATCCAATGGCTGAAAATATATGATAACCTTCCTATTAAAACACAATTAACAGATAAAGTTCTTGTAAGGGATTGGGTAAAAGATAAAATCGGTGAGGAGTACCTAAAACCCGTACTTTGGGTTGGTGATAAGTTTGATGATATACCCTTTGACGAATTACCCGAAAGCTTTATAGTTAAATGCAACCACGGCTGTAAGTGGCATTTTATTGTAAAAAATAAATCTAAATTTTTAAAAAATTTGAAAAATGATTCTTACTATAGAATAATCAGTAGACAATTAAATGGTTGGATGAATCAATCTTTTTTCGGATGGAGTATTTTTGAAACACAATATAAAAACATTGTACCTAAAATTATAATAGAACCTCTTTTGAGGGAAAATATTAATGAAGATATTGAAGAAATTGAAATTTATTGTTTTAATTCCAATCCGAAAATACTTAATTGGCATAATAACGATTTAAATACAGAAATTAGAAAAAGTTGTAGTTACGATGAAAAATTTAATATTATAGATTTAAAATTTATAACTAATTATACTTCTGTAGAACATCCTATTGATGAAAATATTAAAAAGGCTGTTGAATTAAGCCGAGTCCTGGCAAAAGATTTTAAACTGGTTCGTGTTGATTGGATGTTATTTAAAGATAAATTATATTTTGAAGAAATGACCTTTACTCCATTTTCAGGATTTTTTATGTTTCCTGAAAAATGGAATAAAAAATTAGGTGATATGTTAAATTTGAAAGGAGCAAAAAATTGCAGAAGAAGAAAATAATTCGGTTTATTTATCTAATTTATCCGTTGAACAGATAAAAGAAATGTTTAAGGATGTTGTAGAATTTCCTGATAATTCTGATTTGACTGCTTTTTATTATGATTGTTCTAATAAAACACTCACCCCTGTGCAAAAGAGTTCATATTAGGAGGATAGTATTTATAATTAAACTTAATAAATGGATAAATACGAGAACTTATATTCTTACTAATGGCGTTTACATCAGTTTTATTGAAGATTTTAAACATGATATTGAATATCTTATAAAAAATGAAGTATCTATTTTGTGGAATATTATCAGTTCGTCTGAAAATTGTGATGAAATATATAAATATGTTAAAGAAAATAATATAAAAATTAATGCAGAAGGTTTTATCAATGAATTAATACAAAAAAAGATTTTACAATCTGATAAAACTTGGGAAATTACTAAAACAAATTATTTAAATGTTTATATAAGTAAAAAAGATAAAAATTATAAATATTATAATGATTTTAGATCTGTTTTTTTTCAAAAAAATGGTTTTTTAAATACTTTATATTTGAATTTAAACTATAAATGTAATTTAAAATGTAAACATTGTTGTAATCCGAAAGACGAAAATCAATCAGCAATAAATTTTGAAACAGCCAAAAAAATAATTGATGAGGCTTATGAACTTGGAGTATATTCGGTATTAATATCAGGGGGAGAATGTACTTTAAATAAAGATTTTTTAAAAATAGCCCGATATATTAAACACAAACATTTGGATTTAACTATTAAAACAAATGCACAAAAAATTTATGACGATGAAAATTTATTTGATAAAATTGTAGATTTATATCCAAACTCTATTGATATAAGTATATACAGTATGAAGCCTCAAATACACGATTATATTACCGGAGTTAAAGGTTCTTTAAAAAAAAGTATAGATGTAATAAAACGCTTAAAATTAAAAAATATCAAAGTCGGGATTGTACATTTAATGCTTTCGTTAAATAAAGATGAACATCCCGCAGTAGAAAAATATGCAAAAAAATATGGTGTAAGTTTTGTTGAGGATTATAGATTTATAAATAATAAAAAAAATAAAAACTTATTTTGCAAACTAAATAAAAAATTTATAAAGGATATTTATTTAAACAAATTAAATATAACAAAGCCCAGAGAAAAATTTGAAAAAAGTAATAAAATTATTTGTCAAGCTGGATTTGACAGGCTTGCAATTGAACCTGATTTAGACATATTACCTTGTTTTTATTTTTACTTCCCTTTAGGTAATTTTAAAGAAAATTCGTTAAAAGAAATAAAAGAAAAAATAGTGCCTGAATTTAGAAAAAATTTTATTGTCAGTAATTTAAAAGAATGTTTTAAATACGATTATTGTGAATATTGTGTATATTGCCCCGTTGCTTCTATAAATGACAGGGGATTTATGAAAAGGTCAGATACTTTATGCGAAGATGCCAAAGCTTATAAAAAGGCACTTATGCAAAAAAATAATTAAATATTATTTTTTTCGTGTATAATATTATATACGAGTATTTGCGGTATATATGTCTGCCGAAGCGGTAATTTATAATAAATTTGCTTTTTCATTCAAAAAAAAATAATATTGACGAGATGTTTCATAATCTTACGGAGAACCCTATAGGCTGTGAAAAAAAAGATTTCAGGCTGATGCTGAGTATTATCTATCAGCTTATTGAAGATGAATTTGCTTCAACCTTCCAAAACTCAAGCCACGTTATTAAAAATACTGATTTTCATATATTAATGTAACTGAGTGTTCAGTTACATTAGCACTTGTTGACGATGTATCTGAATTTGATATGGAACGAGCTCATAGACAGTATTTTTATCGTCAACTCGGTTTAATAGAACGAGAAGAAGAATTAAAACGACTTGATTGCAGAGATTATTATAGATGGTTGGTAACGAGAGCCAAAGAGGAGGAAAAAGGGAAATTTTCAAAGAAAGAATTTGATGAAATGTATAGAACTGTTTATGAAAAGTGGCTTGAAGATAAAGAGTACCTGTTCTCCATTCATAGAGCTGAAAGCGATATTGACAAAGGTAGAATGCTTTATAATAGCATATATATTTTATCTCTTAGACCTAAGATACAATCGCTTCTGTAATGCATATTTATATCTTCTTATATAATAAATCAAACTAACCGTAAATATCAAACTACTCAATTAACTACATACAACTACAAACATCAATTAAAAGAAAATGCGATAAAAAACAAAAAATAATGGCTGGGACGGAAGGATTCGAACCTCCGAGATGCCTGGACCAAAACCAGGTGCCTTACCACTTGGCGACGTCCCATTACCTTTAACTATTCATATATTATTAAGACCGTAATAAAATGTCAAGATATTTTAAAAATACCTTATATACTTTTATTTTTTTTTATGCCTTAATAATATTATAGAAAATATACTTATAAGGATTTTGAATATGCAAGCACGCAGAGCAGCAAGAGAACTAGCTTTAATTCTGTTTTCTCAAACAGAAGCAATAGAGAACCAAAACAAATGGGATTTCCAAGATATTATTTTAAAATCAGTAAGGACTCTTACTAACAATTCGACTGACGAGCTAAATTCTGCTGCAGCTTCTATTTTAGAGATGAAAGAATATATTGAAGAATATGAGGCTAATCATCCTTCAAACCTTGAACGTCCGATAGAGGTTTCAAATATTCCAGTTCCCATTCCTACCACTGCGCAAATGCAGGAAAAGCTTGATGATTTGCTTAATATTGCTGAAAAAACTATGCTTGCCATTGAAATAGCTGAAATGGCAACTTTGGAAGAAAACTCTGATGTTAAACACTACATTATAAAAATCACGCAAGAATTCAAAGAACATAAAAATGAAGTTGATGAACAAATTAAAAAGTTTGCTGTCGGCTGGGATATAAACCGCCTTGTTAAAATGGATAAGGACATTTTACGCATTGCAATCACAGAACTGCTTTATATTAATAAGACTCCAATAAAAGTAGTTATTGATGAAGCTGTTGAACTCGCTAAAAAGTATTCAACTGAGGATTCTGGCGCTTTTGTTAACGGAATTTTAGGCAAAGTTGTTATTGAAAACAATCTAAAATAAGGATTTTTATGTTTAATTTTTTTAAAAAAAATGCTGATAAAGAAAAAAAATCCTTTTGGAACTTTTCTTTTGAAGGGTTAAAAAATACTCTTTCAAATACAACTCAAAATCTTGTTGATAACGTCGTTTCATCCGTATGCGAGGAGGATGAATTTGACGATTTTATTCTTGATGATATGGAAGATATGCTTATAAAAGCTGATGTTGGAGTTAATCTAGCATCCTCTATAACAGATAAATTACGAAAACAAACAAAAATAAAACCTTCTCAAATTAAAGAATTTTTAAAAAATGAATTTAGTGAAATCCTTAAAACTGCAGGTTCTAACGAATTAAATTACGATGAAGATAAACTAAATATATATTTTGTAACAGGAGTGAACGGAGCTGGAAAAACTACTCTTATTGCAAAGCTTGCAAACAATTTCAGATTGTCAGGGAAAAAAGTGCTTTTAGCTGCTGCTGATACCTTTAGAGCTGCAGCAGAAGAACAGCTTGATATCTGGGCGAAACGAGCTCAAGTGGATATAGTTAGAAAAGACGGAATTGACCCTGCGGCTGTTGTTTTTGATGCCATAAAAAAGGCTCAAAGCGAAAACTACGATGTATTAATAATAGATACTGCAGGCAGGCTCCAGAATAAACATAACTTAATGCAGGAATTAAATAAAATTAAATCCGTTATAGATAAACTTGCACCGTCTGCTTTAAAAGAAAGCATACTTGTATTAGATGCAAATACAGGGCAAAACGGATTATCGCAGGCTAAACTGTTTTCAGAAGCTGTCAATTTAACCTCTGTTGCACTTACAAAACTTGACGGCAGTGCAAAAGGCGGAATTATTATTGCTATTGCAAAAGAATTCAAACTCCCTGTTAAACTCATTGGTGTAGGTGAAAAACTTGAAGATTTAAAACTTTTTAATTCAGATGATTTTATAAATGCTCTTTTTTTAAAAAAATAAATAGCAAATTTATTTTTGTCCATGTTTTTGAAAATCTACGAAAGGACAAAAATGAACATACAATTAATTAACGGCCCAATGGGATTATATCAAAATTTTGGGCAAAATAACAAACAAAGTATTATTGGAAAGTTAGTATCAAAAGCAATAGTCAGCTCTAGCTCACCTAAAGTAGCAAGTGAAATTCCAGCCGCTACTGCTACTACCCCAACTATTGAAACAACAAGTTTTCAAGTAGTACAGCCAGATAGTGATATTTTTACTAAAGATAATAAAAGTGATGATAATATTGAAACAACTACTACTCAATTAAAATCAGGCACTGTCAGAACAGATAAAATTAAAAGGGATGTATTAGCGGGAACATTTATTGAGTCTGATTTTAATCCGCCCTTAAACGGTGTTGCGAAAATGAAAATGTATAAAAATCCTACAGGCGATATTTCATCAATAAAAACTTTTGATAAAGACGGTAAAATTTTGAAAAATATTAGTTATAATCGTGATTTTAACAGTTACTGGCATAATGGACACAAACCGCAATCAATTGATATAACTGATGAACAAGGTAATGTAACCACAATTTACAATGAATTTTTAAATCATAGACCAACTGAATATAAGGCAGTAACTATTGTTACTCCAGATGGCGAAATAAGAAAAACAGTTGTTCCTCATTCTATGGCTGATAAAGTAAAGGATAAAGCCGTCGATTTACAATGGAAAACCATGCAATCAATTAACGCAAGAAAGCACATACTAAGATAATTGTTGTAATAATTCCAATTACAATAAGAGCAAGAGTTGCCATAACAACCTGTTTAGGACGATTTTTCTCTATACAGCTTGAAGTTCCGAGAACATGACTTGCAGCTCCTATTGCAAGCCCTATAGATATATCACTTTTTATATGGATTAACTTTAAGAGTTTATGCCCAAATACAGCACCATATATACCAGTCAAAGCTACTATGCAGGCAGTAAGCTCGGGTATTCCTCCTATTGCTTTTGATATTTCTAGTGCAATCGGGGTTGTTACCGATTTTGGCATTAATGATACTATAATCTGCCAGTCAGAATGAAAAATCTTACCTATAAAATAACTTGTTAAGAGAGCCGTTAGCACTCCGACTGCAAATCCTGTATATACTGCTCGTTTATTTTTTGTCAGCAAATCTATATTTTCTGATAACGGATACCCAAGAGCTATTGTTGCAGGCCCAAGCAATAAAGTTAAAAAACAGGCTGACTCATTGTATTTTGTATAATCTATTTTTAAAAAATACAAAATCATTATTATAATTACTCCCGTAAATACATTTGCATTTATAAACTTTAATCGGGGGAATTTTCTCAGCCATAAAGAAAATTCATATATCACAACTGTAGCTATGAGTCCTAATGGATTAATCATTTTTCATTTTCCTCATTTTTCGCAGTCTGATATATTTAATTATGTTATCTGTTATAATTGCCGTTAATAACAGTGTTAAGGTAGCTGTAACTATTATATTTATTAATATTGGAATAAGATTTTTTTCTATTATTGAATAATAAACTATAATACCGACAAGCAGAGGTACAAACATTACAGGCATGTTTTTTAATAAGAGCGCACAGATATCTTTAACCCACTCTTTTTTTATAATATTCATTTGAATAAGACATGAAAATATAATCAATCCCAAAATCGGTGCAGGAAGTATCAAATGGAATATTTTTACTGCCATATTGCACAAATATTGTATTAAAATGATTATAAAAAATCCCCAAATATATTTAATTAAATGTTTCAAGCCTTTATCCCTTTAAAATAAGTTTATCATTAAAAAAGCGATTTTAAAAGTTGTTTTGGAATTAGTGATATGCTAATATAACATTGAAAGGATACAGCTTTAATGAGCTTTTGCAAAAGACCTTTTGAAGAAATAGAAATTCATAATACAGGTGAGGTTTATGCTTGCTGTCCGAATTGGAATAAATTTTATTCGCTCGGCAATATTTTTAAAGACTCTTTTGAAGATGTATGGAACTCTGAAAAGGCTATAGATTTAAGAGAGCGCATTTTAAATAATGATTATTCTTTATGCGATTATGAAGGGTGTGCATATTTAAAACAAAACTACTTTCCAAACAGATACGAATATGAATGCAGACCTAAAATGGATACTTATCCGCTAACGGTTAAATTTGTTTATGATTATGAATGCAATATAGCATGCAGTATTTGCCGTGATAAATTAAAACGATTAAGTGATGAAGAACTTGAACTATTAAATTCCAAAATTGATACATTTTTTCTGCCAATGCTTAAATCAGCGAAAGTGTTAATAATAAATGCATACGGAGACCCATTCGGTTCAAGGCACAGCAGGCTTGTAATAAAAAAAGCAGCTGAAAAATATCCGAATTTAAAATTTGATTTCCATACAAACGGGATTTTATGTGATGAAACGCATTTTAAAAACTTAAATATAACTCCCGAAAAAATTGATAAAATAAGGATTTCTATACACGCAGCAACTGCAAAAACTTATGATAAAATTGTTATGGGGGGGGGTATTTACTTTCCTCAAATAATAAAAAATTTAAAATATCTGCAAAAAATAAGGAAACAGTGTGATTTCCCAGTTTACATACATTTTGTTATTACAAAATTTAATTATAAAGAAATACCTGATTTTGTAAAATTGGCAAAAAAAGTAAATGCAATCCCCTGTTTTTGGGAATTCAGACAGGAAAACTGTGCATATCCCAATAATGATGATAATTATATTTACAGAGAAGAACATCCTTTACATAAAGACTTCTTAAAGGTTTTAAGAAATCCCATACTTCTTACTTGTAAAGATAATATATCTCCAATTATTTTTAATTTGATAATGAAAGAACAGAAAAACAAAAAAAGGAGCTTATTCAGCTCCCTTTTCAAAACATAAAACAGTTTATTTAACGGTAAATGTAGCGCTTACGGTTGCTACAACTTTCTTTTCTATTGTACTTGTATCATTAATACCGTAATCATTTACCTCAGTAGAATCAACAGGGACAATTTGGAATACTCCCAGTTTTGCACTTGTCATAACTCCAATTTTACCATTTGTTCCCTTAATCATGCTTTTAGCACGTTCTTTTGCGTTTTTAGCGGCTTCTGCTGCAGCTTTTATTTTTAAATCGTCTAAATTAGAAACATAATATTGAACAGCTTCAGAGTTTAATTCTATATCGTCATTTACAAGCAGATTAACCTTTTTAGATATTTCAGTTAGTTTTGTAATATCTTTTGATTTAACGGTGACTGATTGATTTGCAATATAATACTCAACTTCATTTGTTGTATTATAGCTTCCAGGAAATTTTTTATATTGAGGATAATTATCTACAACTGAAAATTCAAGAGTATTTTCATCAATTCCTTGAGATTTAAAAAATGCTTTTATTTTATTTGAGTCAGCCTCTAACTTAGAATACGCTCCCTTTAAAGACTGATTTTTAGCGGAGTATCTTATAGTCCAAGAAGCACTGTCTGATGTTACTTTTTCACTTGCACTTCCTGTTACTCTAATTGTTTGATTTTGCAGTTTTTGGAAATCTACTACTGCTTTTGACAAAATGTAAGTGGAAAATACACTGCCGAGTGCAATCATTACACCCAATAAAAATACTTGATAATCTTTAATTTGCATATTAAACTCCTTTTTTTAATTAATGTTTTTATTGTATCTTTTTTAATGAAGAAATGAAATTATTATGCTCAACATCGCCGTCAACTTTTGTTACAAATATTTGGCAATCCTTATCATCTGCCTCAATTGGCGGAAGCTGAGAAAGTTCTGCTTGATAATAATTAGCATCGTTTCTTGATTTTAAAGGTATTCTGTTTGCAAGACTATTTAATGATATCTTTCTTAAAAATCCGCCTATACCTTTATTTTTGTTACTAAACTTTGTATAAATTCTTAAAATAGCATCGCTGTTTTCAAGGTTATATCTTCCCACTATAAATGCGCTTAGGGTAGGTGATGACGATTTTATTTTCATCATTTCAATAACGTTATTTTTTAGTTTTAATTCACCATTTATCTTATCAAAATTACCGTCAGGGATATTTATAATGTCTGAAAAAATAGTAGGACTAAGCATTGTAATCGGATTTCTAAATACCGATGCAAAATTTAATATATATTGAACCAAGCCTATTTTTTGAATAGCGCCGTTTTTTACAGCAAACAGTATTTTACCGTTAAGTTTCAGGCTGTCATCAGTATTTAATTCAATAAGTCCGCTTGCTTTACCTTCAATTTCACGTTTTAAGTTTAATATCGCCGTAGACATTATATCAGCATCAACATCTTTTATTCCCAACCGCAGATAATATTTATGATTTTTTAAATCGCAATTGACTTTGGCATTGGTATGTCCGCCTGCTATTTCAAACATATTAGAAGCCAGCTTAAATATACCGTTTTTATCCAAGGTCATATTTGCTTCAACATCAGAAAAATTAATTTCGTTGTAACTGCCTTTTTGAATTGTAACCTGTGCATTTTCAACAATTACATTAGTCGGATCAAAGCTCATATTAGTATCATCAGAGCTTTCAATATCTTCATTATTATATGAAGCTTGTTGAACAGGTGAATTAAATGCTTTCATTATTCTTGCTATATCAATATTGTCAACAAAAAGCGAAGTATATTTAATTACAATAGGAAATAGAATTTTATTTAAGATATTCCCGTTAAAAGTCCATCCGCAGCGTCTATATTTTCCCTCTGCTTTAATTTTAATTAACCCATTTTCGGTTGTAATTTTACCCGATTTTAAAAACATCCTTTGCGGGGGAATTAGTACTTTATCCGCTTCAAGAGTACCTTCTAAAATCGGCACTATCCCTGTATTGATATAGCGCATATCGCCCCAAAATGTACCTTTTTTAAACATTTTTTGTCTAATTAAAACATTTAAAAATTCACTAGGCAAAGGTCTTGGGATTTGAAAACCCAAATCCAATATTTTTCCGTTTATTATATTTACATTGCCGTCTAAAGTAATAATCGGTTTTACATTTGTAGTTTGTTTGTTTAATTCCTTTGCAATAAAGTATTTAACCATTTCTATATTTAAAGTATCGCCCTTTAAGTGCATTATTGTGCTTAAAGCTCTGTCATAATGTACAGGACTTAATGAAGCACCTTCAATTAATATATCATCGCCCTTGGCTATTTTTCCCATTGCAACTATATCAAAATTATTATTTTCAGATGTTATTATTACTTTAGATTGACACTTACCTTTTAAATTAAACTTAACTCCCGCAGTTTTGGATAAATATTTAGAAAAGAAATCATCTGTTAAAAGAGTTCTTAAAACAATATTTGTCTGCATAGTTTTAAGGTAATCTTTAACTTCACCCTCAAGAGTTATAGTGTTTGATTTTTTATTATCGTAGTATCCTTTAAAATCAGTTAAAAATAAGTCGTTACCTTTTAATGATACAGTCCCAGATGTAACTGTAAACGGGAGCATTGCAAGCGGAACAAGTTTTGCGGATAATTTATTAAATTTTATATCGCCCGATATTCCGCTTTTTCTCAGATTAATGTTAAAGTCAATATCGCCGTTTATTTTTCTAAGCGGAGCTAATGATTCTTTTACATTATTTTCAACAATATTTGTTCCTAAAAGTTTTAATATATCTGGTATGAAGAACCTTTTTGCATAAACATTAATTTCATAATTACTGTTATCAGCCTGTGCATTAAAAAACATTTTTGAACGGTTTATAATCAGAGGGCAGTTTTCAACATATAAATGTTTATTTTTAATAACTACTTTATTGTCGTCTTTAATTGCGACATTAAGAGTTCTACTTGCCTTTTTTATGTCTGCATTCAAATCAAAATGAACAAAACGCTCAATTTTTTCCCTGTTATCAACATTTAAATTTTTCGCACTTAATTCAATAAGCGTATTTTCAGCAGGATTATAAATAAAAAATCCATTGTTTAAATACAAAACAGAGTCAAATAAATCTATAATCCAATCAGATTTTACATCTTCTTTTTTATTATCCTCTGCGGGGATTAAATCTATAACTTTATTTATATCAATAAAGATATAATCTGCGCCTAAGCGTTCTATCTTAATTATTTTATTAAACACCTCTTTAAAGGAAATTGCACAATCAAAATCAGAGAGTTTTATAAGATTTTGATTATTTTTGTTAACCGTTAAATCCCCAACATTAAATATAATCTCGGGGGATAATGAAGTTTTAAGCTGAGGTTTATTAATATCAATATCAAGTTTTGCATATTTATGCACAATTTTTTCAGAAATATTAATAATTTTTTCATTGGAAACTATAGCGGGAAGTGCTTTTAAATACAATATAAGAGCTAATGCCGACAAAATAATAACTGTAAGCACAAATCCCAATAATATTTTTAAAATCGACTTAAACTTCATATCACTATGATATAATAAAATTATGAAAAAGTTATTAATTTTATTTTTTTTGATATTTTTATTTCCGCTAAGTGCGTTTTCATCACTTAAAATTACAAGTGAAAATAATAAATTTGGTTTATCTGACGAAGATAATAATGTTATCATTAAACCTATCTATAACAAGATAATAAGACTAGGTGAAAAAGCATTTATAGTACAAAAGCGTACAAAATTTGGATTGATTGACTCAAAAGGGGAAATTTTAGTTCCGATAAAGTACAGGCATGTAGAGCGGGTTTTAGGTAAATATGCCAAGCTTGGCAACTACAGTGATTTTGGTTTGTATGATGAAACAGGTTTTGCCATAATTCCGCCCATTTATGACTCAATAGATTTATTATTCGGCGGGATGTTTTTAACATATAAAAATTTCAAATACGGAGTAGTTGACTCTAAAGGCAAAGTGCTGTTAGACAATATATTTGAAGATATATATATGCCTAAACCCAATGTAATTATGATATTGTATAAAGGTCAATGGTATGAAATCGAGCAGGTTAAAGCAGATACTTTGACACTGCCTGATGATGTAAAAACAGTTGAAACAAATCCTGATTATAAGGTTACAAGTTTAATGGTAAATACTGGCGTAGTTTCAGGATATTCATTTTTAACTTTCGGCGATTATCTTATAAAATTAATTTCATCAATATCACCAGCCCATGAAGATACAATTGATGAATTAATGCTTTCGCAAGGCGCTGATACAGTCAACATATTAATAAAATTTACTTGGCTGCCAAAGTATCCGTTTACTTATGCTAGAAATTATTATAAATACATTAGAAACCCTGGAAGCGGGCCGTTAAGCGGAGTAAGACAAAATCTTATTAACAAAATAAAAAGAGTGGATGAAGAATAAAGAAAGAGGAAGAACCAATGAACAAAAAAATACTAAACTCTACTTTTATAATATTAACAGCTTTAGCAATAAGTTTTGCATTCCCTATGTATAACAATGCAGATGATACCCAAACAATAATGATTAATCAGCCAATCTGTTTAAATTACAAATCAAAACAAGAAATATACGATATAAGAAAATCATACGTAGCGAAGTCAATCTTTGCTGATCCGAACTATGAACCCTCAGAGGAGGTTTTTGGCGGAATAGAAGATAACAAACCTTGGATTTCAATGAATTGGTGTTATACCTATAACCCAAATCAACCCGATAATTATGTCATAAATACAAGCGGCCCATCTTCTCACAGCAGGAGTTTAATAAATCCGTCCTTGCCTGCTTTGATAGAATATCCTTTTGGTATACCAGGACTTCAAGAATACTTAAGTTTCTGCTCAAGAATATCTGCTGCAATGGTTCCCCTAAGTGCAACGTATTCAAAAAGTAAAAAAGAAGTTGAAATAACATATAGAAAATTACCAAATTTAGGTGATGATAACTCCTCATATCAAATAACAGCATTAAATGCCAGAGATTTTGGATATAATTATATCTACATAGATAAAACAAGGTCAACACTAAAAGTCCAATATTTAATCGCAGATAATGCAAGTACAGGAGTAAAAGAAATAACCGATTTTATACACTTAGGCTATTCTTGCAGATTAAAAAGCGGATGTAATAATTGGTCTCGAGTTCGTGAAGATTTACAATTTAGGATAACAGGCTCGCAGTTAAGCAGCGCAATGAAACAAGCTGGGAATAAACCTGCACAAGAAAACAAACCCGCTTCAACAAAAGTTGTTCATTCAGTAAGTTTAGGTAATAATAAGCCAACATCTTCATCACAAGCATCAGCAGCTAATTCAGCCTCTAATTTACCTCAGCTATATATAAAATTATGGAAAAATAAACCTTCCTCACCAACTGCTCCAGCAGACTTGAATGTTAAATTTGTATTCAAAAGATAAAATTATCTTTTTTTCTTGAAACGACAGCCATATAAATTTTCAGTTGTAAGATTAAACTTTACAGGAATTTTATATGGCTCTAGTTTATCTTTAGCAAATTTTCGTAAAATTTTTATAAAATCACGATTATCATTTTCCCCGCTGACTTGTACTTCAGCCTCAACAACTTTACCCATAACAGGATTATCTACTCCATAAATGCGGATATCCAAAACCCCGCTGCATTCAAGGAATGTACTTTCCACTTCAACGGGATAAACTTTTTGTCCGCCCACATTTATTAAATCGGTTGTTCTTCCTAATATTTTTACATAATCCCCTTTTTGCAAGACTTTATCTTTTGTATTAAACCAACCGTCCTTATCAAAAGGAGAAGGAGCATTCAAATAACCTATCATTGCCGACTTTGCTTTTATATATAAAATATCGTCAATGATTTTAGTTTGGAAAGTTTCATCATTTCTCAGCTTAACCCATAAAGACTCTGAACTTTCTGATTTAGTAGGCATTATCCCTATTTCTGACAATCCGTAAGTTTGCTTTAATTTTACATTTGGAAGTATTTTGTGTATTGTTTTGAGCGTAGCCTCTGGCATTGGTTCAGTGCCGTATGTTATTATTTTTAATGAAGATAAATCATATTTTTCGTATGTTTTATTTAGGATAATCAAATTTATAAATGTTGGCGAGGTTGGTAAAAGTTCAAGTTTATATTTTTCTATAAGCGAACATACTTCATCAGCATTTCTTGTATTTAAAGTTACAATCAAGCCTCCATTAACTAATGTGTGCATCATCGTATTAAATCCACCAATATGGTCAAATAAAAGAAATGTTACAGTAGATAATCTTTTACCTTGTTGATTAAATTTTTCTAAAAGATATGTCAAATCGTGTAAAGCAGCTTTAGGCTCTCCTGTAGTTCCTGAAGAAAACAGTATTAATCC
>CANQRT010000023.1 GCA_947626325.1 Candidatus Gastranaerophilales bacterium
CTTTATTTCAAAAAATGCCGACGAGTTTGAAGATGAAGAACTAGCACAATTGTACTGGGATATTGAATACTGGTTAAATCAGTCTGTTCAAAATATAGATATACTTGGATTAAAAGCAGGTTTATACTATGCTAAAAATGAAACAGAAAAGGAAAATGCATACATAATATCAGCGCTAATAAAGCGGTTAAGCGAGCAATACACATCAAATGAAGAAATAATAAAGCAATTGGAATATATAGGACAAAAACCATTAAGCTCATATAAATTTTTTGAAGAAGAAACCGAGGGAAATGAAAGTCAAATACAAATCATGACAACACATAAATCAAAAGGTGATGAATTTGATTATGTATTTATAGCAGGACTAAATGAAGAAAATTATCCGATAAATAAAGAAAACGTAAAATTAAAAGGTAACAGCCACTTTCTGCAGACAATAAAATCCATAGCCGAAGAAAGCGGATTAAAAACACCTGAAATCCTAAAGCAAGAACAAATAAACGAAACATTAAGACTAATATACGTAGGAATAACAAGGGCAAAACTCGGATTATATATGAGCAGTGCAAAAAGTTATAAGCGATATAAGAAAATAAAAATAAACGATATATTTCTCAATTAACAAAATTTCACAAATGAATGTAATAAAATAAAAAAAGTGCTATAATAGTAGTAATAAAAAAAGTTAATAAAAAATTTTATAAACAATTAAATATAAAAGGAAGGAATAAACATTGTTTACTCATGGAACTTTAGAAAATGAGATATTAAATGCCGTATGGACAATGGAAGAAAATGGTATCAATACAAAAAATATCTCAGTTAGTGAAGTATTACAAGAAATTAATAAAAACGGAAACCAAAGAGCATATACAACTGTAAAAACAGTAATGGATAGATTAGTAGATAAAAATCTATTAAAACGTCAAAAGAGCGGAAAAAAATTCTGTTATAAATCAATGGAAAGCAGAGAGAAAATGGCACAAACTGCAATAAATAAATTAGCAGGGCAATATTTTAATAATGATATCCGCTCACTAATGAAAGCATTAGAAAAACAATGCCTGAACGTGAAAGTATAGATTACTCAAAAGACCGTAAAAAAGTTGCCGAAATATATAAAAGAGTATTGGCAAAACAAATTAGTATAAAAAATGCATTAATTATATTTCCTAAAGACAGCGAGGATATAACTATTGATGCAAGTTTCCATGCGCTCTGTCATCTTGAAGCAGATGAAGATATCCGTGCAAAAGATGTTGAATATGCAAAAGAACAGGATGAATATATTAAATATATTATGTCTGTATTGGAAAAAGGCGAGGCATTACCTGAAAATATAATAAAAAGCTATATTCCATATCATCCTTATTCATTAATATCAGGTACAAATACAATCAAAAATGCAATAAAAGGACTAAAACGCTTTTTAAATTGTTAATCTTCCCATACTAATTAAAATTTGATAAAATAAAGAAAAAAGCGGGGGATAATAATATGCGCAGACTGACATATATAGGACACAGTGCCTTTTTTATAGAAAAAGACTGGGACGGAATATTAATAGATCCTTTTATAACAGGAAATACAGCTGCAAATTTTGACTATAAACAAAAGAGAATAACACATATATTTGTAACTCATGCTCATTTAGACCATTTAGGCGACGCTATAGCAATATCAAAACATACAGGTGCTGTAATAGTAGCAATGGTAGAACTTGCAAATTACTGTGCAGAAAAAGGTGCAAAAGCAATGGGGGTTAATATAGGCGCAAAATTAGATTTTAAATGGGGCAGTGTAAGAGTTTTAAATGCTCAACATTCAAGTTCTAATCCTGACTTGCCATACGGTGGGCCTGCCGTAAGCTTTTTGTTTGATATAGAGGGAACAACAATATATCATGCTGGAGATACAGGTTTAATGCCTGACTTTACGTTAATTAGAGAATTATATAATCCGTATTACGCATTATTACCCATAGGCGGATATTATACAATGGGGATAGAAGAAGCTGCTATCGCAGCAAAAATGCTATTTTCTCCCGAAATAATACCTATGCACTATAATACATTTCCAAACATAAAAGCAGATGTTCAAAAATTTAACGATTTAATTGAAGAACAAGGACAAAAATGCTTAGCTCTTAAGGCAAATGAGTATGTTGAACTGTAAAAAACCGTTAATAGCATTTATAGTCCCAACAGGAATTGGAGCGTCAATAGGCGGATACGCGGGTGACTCATCTTTGTATGCTCAAAAATTTGCAAAAGATTTTAATGTAATAGTTAATCCCAATGTTGTAAATGCAGCTTGTTTTTCAGGCATAAAAGAAAATATGCTCTACGTTGAAGGCTGGAGTTTTAATGAATTTGTAAAAGGAAAACTAAATTTAATTCCGTCAAAAAATAATAAAATAGGAGTGATTTTTGATAAAGGAATATCTGAAAAAGTAAGAAATATTCATATAAATACGATAAATGCAGTTAAAACAATTTACGGAACAGATATTATAGGTTATGAAATCACTAAAGAAGAATGCGGAGTTGAATTTTATACTTCTTCAAGCGGAATTTCAACAGGCAGAGTAAAAAATAATAAAACACTAATACAAGCAGGTAAAAAATTAATAAAACAAGGAGCGCAGGCTCTTGCAGTAGTATGTAAATTTGAAGAACCGCCAGAAGATAACTATAAAGACGGTGAAGGTGTTGATATAGTAGGTGGAGTAGAAGCAGTAATCTCTCACTATCTAACAAGAGAACTAAATATACCCTGTGTACATGCACCAGCATTTGAAGATGTAACAATAAAAGGGGATATAGTAAACGCAAAAGCTGCAGCTGAATATATAACCCCCACATTTTTGCCTTGTTTATTACTTGGATTAACAAATGCCCCGTTATTTTCATATAAAAAAGTGGAACAGTATATTACTAAAGATGACTTAAAAGCTATAATTATTCCCTATAATTCATTAGGTTCATCAATAGTTTCAGATGCAATAAAAAATCATATTAAAGTATTTGCAATAAAAGAAAATAAAAGTATACTAAAAATTACAAAAAATATACTCAAATTAAATGATATAATAGAAGTAGAAACCTACAATCAATGTTATGAAATTTTAAAGGATACGTTAAATGAAAAAGTATAAAAACGGATTTACAATGGCAGAAATTTTAATAGTGCTAATGATAGTAGGTATAATAATGGCACTATCCATAAGAAGTATAAAAATAATAAAATCCTCTTACGCTTCACTAACTTATTTTGAATTTAATACAATAAAACAAATAGCAGCAGAATTAATAGCAGGTCAAACACCTACCCCGCTATTGGATGAAGATGAAAAACCAATTCAATTAAACAGTACAATAGACGGTAAAAATGGAAAAAAATTAACTGTAATTAATACTGATGATGAAATTTTTTGTACAGCAGTAACAGCAATATTAAACACAAGAGGTAAGAATAACTGCACTAACTTTTTTTCAGCTGAAATAAGTAATGAACCATATTTAGATATTGATTTTTCAAAGGCTACACCAAATTTTTCAACAACCAACGGCAGAAGATACTACGTAACACAAAGAATAAAAAATAATAATGTATCAGATTTATATGGCTTTAGACTAATAGCCGTAGATTTAAACGGAAAATCTAAACCCAATAGTTCACTTTCCTCTGTCAGAAGACCACCTGATGTAGTAACATTTCTTATGTTAGATAATGGTGAAGTATACCCCTTAGGTGTAGCAGCTGATAATTTAAAAATATCAGACGAAAATACTTTACAATATTTAAATTCCAAATTAAAAGGATATAACTATAATTCATATAAGATAACAAAAGATCAGGAGACACAGCAAGAAACAATTGAATATGCTTATGAAGAAGATGAAAACGGCGTAAAAACAGGTGGCTATAGAGCTAGCAGTGCAATACCTTCTGAATGCTACACTAGAAATAAAAAAGGTAAAATGTCTTGCGATTTTGGTGTTACATACCTACAAAATGAAGAAAATAATAAAGGCGAAAAGGGAGCACTATCATTATTCTCATACCGTCAAGCATATTGTTCTTCATTAAGCAAAGCTCCTACTTACGCAAAATATTGTGAAAATATAGATAAACACCCATTATGTCCTCCTGCAGATGAGACATTATGTCCTTCGGGAGATAATGCTCCTCAAGATGAAAATTCAAAAAATTGTAATATTGATTTATGCACAGTAGAAAATGTAAAACCTCTATTTAGATTTGATTTATAAAATATTAATTTTGTAAAATTTATTTTAATAAAATATCAAAAAAATTTTCTTTTGTATTTAAAAGAGGTAAAAGAAATATAAAGGAAAATTTATGACAATAAATATGTTTAACCGATTTGCAACTGTGCGAGATGAAATGCTTCAGCCAATAGAATGCAAAGCCTTAGAAAATGCAGAATTAAGAGCAACTTTAGAAAAAGCAGTTGAGGATGCAAACTTAAACGTAACTGAAAGAATGGCTCTTAATAAAAAATTCTTTCCTCATGGTGATGGATTTAAATTATTTCCAACAGATACCAACTATGGTGAGTTTAACTTTTATTTAAAAAAAGGCAGTCCCGTTACAGATGAATTTATTAAGGCAGCTGAAACGATAACAATTCCCGAATACCAACGCAGTTATTCACAAAACTTGCAAAATGCTCTTAAAAAATTAAAACGAGTTTTACAAGGAAATCTATAAATAAAGAGAGCCGCTAATAAGCGGCTCTCTTTATTATTCTGTAATTGCTTCATAGCAGTCATCACAAATTGTTTCATGCCCGCTGTGATTACCTAAAGGTCTATACTTCCAGCAGCGCTCGCACTTTTCGCCAATTGCCTTAGTTACATAGATATTATAACCGTCCTCACTATATTCATTTAAAACATCCAAAGGTTTTTCGCTAACTACAAAAGCCTGTGAAGTAATAAATATATTGCAAAGCTCCGTTTCATATTTTTTAAGAAGCTGGTTATTATCAGAAATTATATAAACAGCAGTTTCAAGCGAGCTGCCAATTTTCTTATCAGCTCTTAAAGGTTCAATAGCTTTAGTAACAATTTCACGAACCTTTAATATTTGAGTAAATTCTTCTTCAAGCTGAGGATTATTCCAAGCAGGATTAACTTTTGGCCAATCAGAAAGCAGTATACTTTCTAAACCGCCTCTTTGATTTTCTGGAGTATTCTGCCAAATATCTTCTGCTTGATGAGGCATAACAGGAACTAAAATTCTTGTTAATGCTTGAGCTATTTCATACAATACAGTTTGACATGCACGTCTTGAAAGTGATTTTTTACCGCTTGTATATAGTCTATCTTTAACAATATCCAGATAGAAAGAACTTAAATCAACCGCCGCAAAATTTTGAAGATATTGAAAATATCTATAAAATTCATAAGCCTCAAAAGCGTCTGTTACATTTTCAATAAATATATTCAATTTATGCAATGCAAATTTATCAATATCCTTTAAGTCATCATATTTAACATAATCTGTATCGGGGTTAAAATCAAACAAGTTGCCTAAAAGAAATCTTGCTGTATTTCTTGTCTTTTTAAATATTTCCGTAAGCTGTTTAATAATATTATCACCAATTTTAGTATCATTTCTGTAATCAACAGAAGCAGCCCACAGTCTTAATATATCAGCCCCGTAATTTTTAATGATATCATCTGGTCTTATATAATTGCCCAAAGATTTAGACATTTTTCTACCGTCCTCGCCGAAAACAAATCCGTGAGTTAAGACAGTTTTGTATGGAGCAATACCAGTGGTAGCGACTGAAGTTAAAAGAGATGACTGGAACCAGCCTCTATGCTGGTCTGAACCTTCTAAATACATATCAACGGGAAGATTTCCCAGTTCTTCGCTTCTTTTTTGAACTACTGCTCTATGTGTTACACCTGAGTCAAACCAAACATCCATAATGTCTGTTTCTTTTCTAAAATGCACTCCTCCGCATTTAGGACACTTAAAGCCTTTAGGCATAAGTTCTTCTATGCTGTGATTAACCCAAGCGTCAGAGCTTTCTTTTTCAAATAAATCCGCTATATGATTAATAGTTTCATCATTAACAATAACTTCGCCGCAATCCTCGCAGTAAAATACAGGGATTGGAACGCCCCATGCTCTTTGACGAGAAATACACCAATCAGAGCGATTTTCAACCATATTTGAAATTCTTGTTTCGCCTGCAGCAGGTATCCAGTTAACTTTTTTTATTTCCTCCAAGGTTTGATGTTTAAACATATCCACCTTAACAAACCATTGGTCTGTAGCTCTATAAATAACAGGATGTTTACATCTCCAGCAATGCGGGTAGCTGTGTGTAATATCAGCTTTTTTCAAAAGTGCCTTTTTTGCTTCCAATTTTTCAATAACGATATCATTGCCTTTATAATAAGGAACACCAATTAAATCCTCATCATCGAACATATCAGATTTTTGCCATACGCCTTTTGAATCTAACGGTGAGAAAGTAGGAATTGAATACTTTTGGCAAACCTCCCAGTCCTCAAGACCATGTCCAGGAGCAGTATGAACGCAGCCTGTACCTGCATCAAGAGTAACGTGGTCGCCTAATATTAATTTACTTTCTCTGTTATACAGAGGGTGAAAAGCAGACATATTTTCAAGCTCTGCGCCTTTTAAAGTTCCAATTACTTTAATATCAGCATTTTCCCATTCTACATCTTTTAAGAAATTATTTAACAGCTCTGTTGCTACAATATAATTTTCGTTATTATAAGTAAATACAGAATATTCAAGTCTTGCATTTAAACAAACGGCAAGATTTGAGGGAATTGTCCAAGGCGTTGTTGTCCAAATAACAACGTATAAGTCTTTATCCGATTGTGTATTTATTAAATTATAAACTTTGTTTTTATCATTATCGTCAAATTTAAAACGAACATATATGCTTGTTGAAGTGTGGTCGGCGTATTCAACTTCAGCCTCTGCTAAAGCTGTTTCGCAAGATGCACACCAATAAACAGGTTTTAAACCTTTTTGAATATAGCCTTTTTTATACATCTCACCAAATACTCTGATTTGTTCAGCTTCAAATTCTGGTTTGATAGTAAGATAAGGATTTTCCCAGTTTCCCCAAACTCCAAGACGTTTAAATTCAGCTTCTTGTCCTTTAAGGTTTTTAAGCGCAAACTCACGGCATTTAGCCCTTAATTCACCTGCGGTAAGTGCTTCTCTACCACCTTTAATTGTTTTCACAACTGCATTTTCAATAGGAAGCCCATGGGCATCATACCCTGGAACATAAGGCGCATAATATCCTCTCTGAGATTTATATTTAATAATAATATCTTTTAAAATTTTATTCAGCGCCGTACCTACATGGATTTTTTCTGAACTCAAATAAGGAGGCCCGTCATGAAGAATAAATTTATTTGTTTTGTCTCTTTGTGCTAGATTTTTTTCATAAATTTTATTATCAGCCCAAAACTTTTGAGTAACAAGCTCTTTTTGAACAGCATTAGCCCGCATTTCAAGTGTAGTTTTGGGTAAATTTATACTTTCTTTATAATCTTTTTTTGTAGTCTCTGTCATAATATCCACCTGTTTAATTAAAATTATACAGACATTGTAATATAAACACAGTTAATAGTAAAAAAAATCAAAAATTAATATTACTTAACAAATGTAAATTTTAGTCAATTTTTAATATTGATATTCATTTAATAGGTATGATTAATGGAATTAATTTTATAAACTCAATAAATAAAACACTTCAAAACGCTGTCTATGCCTCACCTGCGTTTAAAGGAAATAATGCGGATACTTTTGAGCGAAAAAGCAATCAGCTGGAAGAAAAATTATCTTACGCAAAATCAAAAATAATAGACTCCCTAAACCGTGACGGAACAGAATATTTGGTAATTGTAAACCCAGATGGAAGCGTGCATGAAAGTCAAGGTGATGCGCATAAATGTTCAATCCCATACAGTTGTATAGAAAAAGGTGCTGTATCAATGCACGGACACCCTGAAAAATTACCGTTATCAAGCGGAGATATAGCAGGGTTATTAACCTCAAACTGCATAAGTGAAACAGCTTTTACTTTTGACGGCAAGTATTCTAAATTAACAAAAAGAACCCAGCATAATTTTTCTCCGTCAGATTTTGGCAGTTTATATGAGCAATTTGAAAAAGAACTTTGCTTAATGGCATTAGATAAAATGGGAATTGATTATCACTACAGCGAAGAAGATATAATTGAAATGTGCGCTGAGATTTTCCCTATAGTTCAAACTAAAAGTTTTGATGAAACCGTAGAATATATGAAAAAATCAGGTCAAACATTAAACGGCACACCTGATGAAATGGCAAATCAGCTAAAAAAAGGGCTTCTCTCCTTTAAAATATTAAATGATTATGAACGAAAATATGACAAAGCTCATAATATAATAATGGCAAATTATGAAGCTATACAGCAATACTTAAATTCATCAGAGGGAATTATTACCAGAAATGAATTAGTTAAAAAAATTGCCGATGACTACAATTTAGAATATGAAACTAATATGTTTTAAATTATAAACTCATTATAAATGTGCAATACACTTGTTATATTTTTTTATGTTTAGTATCATAAAAAAAAGAATTTTAAGGGGATATTAATGAATAGCGAAACATTAGAGCAAGAATTATATAAATCGGTAGAAAATAATACTCCCGATTATATAAAAAATAATAAGTATATTGATATAGATAACAAAAATGAATTTATTTTTACATTAAAGAAAGAGCATTTACTGCCATACGACAAGGAAACAAATCCGCAGGGACTAGATTTAAACAACTGGTTAAAAAATTATGAAAAAGAAGCAGCAGTATCAACTGCAGGAATAAGAGGCCCCCAAAATATATTATATCCCTACGATGTAAGATTTCCAATAAATATAATGGGTATAATGCTTGCCACGTATGCAAAAGCACTTGTAGCAAAAGAAAAATATCAAGGTAAAAAAATAATAAAACTTGCAGGCAGAGAGGTAAGATACAATTCAGATAAATTTTTGGACTTAATTGCAAGAGTGCAAGCAGCGCTTGGTATAGAAACATTAACAACATATAAAAGAGAAACAATGCCTATTTGGCTGGCATCTTTTTTAGCATTTAAACTTGATTTAGTAGGAGGAGAATATATAACCTCAAGCCACGGAATAAGCGTAAAAAATGCAACAAAAGATTTAAACTCACAAGGAAGCCAATATCTGCCCGAAGAATCAATGGAGTTTGTTAATAAAATAAAAGAAATTTTTGAAAAAGTAAGGCAAAACGGAACCTATGAAATAAAAATTGCAAAATCTGATGATCCGCTTATTAATGAACAATATATGCAGACAATTAATAACGGAATTGATTTATATATAGAATACCTAAAAAAAGGCGTAGCAAATGAAGAAAATCTGCATTTAATCAATGATTTAAAAGAAAAAATTATCATAGAAAATGTAGGCGGGAGTGCTTATAAAACATTAAGCAAAATATTAGATAAATTAAATCTAAATAAAAAATATGACTGGATGAACATAGAAGAAGACCCGTTTTTCCACGGTATAGGCAAATACGATACTGATCCTAAAGGGAATAAGTGTTTTTATGATTATTCTGTTGATGCAACCGTAATAACGAAAGATAAATTTGGAAACCATATTTTTCCAGTTATAAATACATTAAATTACGGTGAAAAACTAAAACAATACCCGATAGGAACAGTAGTATTAATAACCGACCCTGACCATGACCGTTTAACAGTTTGCCAGATAGAAGAAAAAGAACAAATACCATTTTTAGAAAAAACAGGAATAAATTATACTCCGCTTAATGAAAACAGAGTATTGTGCATATATACAGCAAACCAATCATTTTTATTAATAATGGACTTTTGGGCAAAACGACTGAAATCATCAAACCGCTGGAACAATCATCCAAGATTTATAATAAAGACAACAGCAAGCGCAAAATCTTGGGATGAATGGGCAAAATTTAATAACGTAAAAGTTGTAAATGTTCCTGTCGGATTTAAAGAAATAGCCAATATAATGAAAAAAGTCGAACAGCAAATACTTTCAAGTCCTGAAAAAGATGTTGTTATAACAGATGTGTTAGGCAAAGAAATAAATCTTGGTAAAAATCCAAGAATGATATTTGGCGGAGAAGAATCAGGCGGAATGATAATAGGCGCAGAAGAAGCCATAAGATCAAAAGCAGGCAGAATGGCAATAGCAATGAGAGAAAAAAGCGCAGCAGAAGCTATAATCATTGCATCTGCCCTCAGCGCACAACTAGAAAAAGAGGGGAAAACACTATCAAAAGCCTTAGATGAAATATTTATAACAAATAACATCATAGCAAAATACGACATAAGAGAAGATATAGCATATTATAATGAGTCTGAACCTGATATTGTAAAACTAACTCAGGCAAAAAAAGACGGCGAAGCACTAAGAACAAAAAATGATTTATTTTACCTAACTATGGCCTTGGCTCATTTTGAAGGTAAAATAAGCCTTGAACAAATAAAATCAATATTAAACTCAACATTTAAAACTCTAAATTTTGAAAATTTAACAGATATAAAATTTGTAGGCGACGGAACATATCTGGAATTTAGCGATAAATTTATTGAAATCCGCCCCTCTGGTACAGATGCAAAAACAAAAGCATACGGCGCAGGAAGCAAAAAAGAAGATATTGAAGAATATGCAAGAATTATGGGAAATTACTCTGGTGAAACAACTAACGAATATCTTGCAATAATATCAAAAGATTATTACAATAATGCTAAAGAAAAATCTATGGAGGAATATTTAAAATTCACAAATAAAGATGCAGATAAAAGAAACTTTGAAATTCCAAATTATAAAGAAACACTAAATATATAATATAAGGAGAGAGAAAATGGCAGATGAAGCAAAAATATTGGCAACAATTCCAAGAAATGCAACCGAGCAATTACAAATTAGTATAAATTCATACAAAGAAAAGAAATATTTGGATTTAAGAATATATTACACAACAGATGATGGTGCAAATTGGCTTCCTACAAAAAAAGGAGTAACAGTATCTCCAGATAATTTAATGACATTAAAAGATGCTGTAGAAGAAGCAATGCAGGAACTCTTAACAGTTGAAGAAGAATAAATTTAATGAAAAAAAACAATGACGGGAAAAATTTTGATGAGCAAAAGGGCATATCAAGCAAATATGCCCTTTGTCTTGTTGATGTGAAAAATCTTGGGGCAAGGACTTTTTCATATATAATTCCTGAAAATATGAGAGAAAAGATAAAAATAGGACAAGCAGTAACGGTGCCATTCGGCAGACGCAAACAAAATGTAATAGCTTTTATTACAGGCTTTTCCGATTATCTTGAAGAAGGTATAAAAGCAAAAGAAATAATAAAAATTATAGACCGCAGAGCAGTTTTTACAATGGACTATCTTAAACTATTGGATTGGATAGCAAATTATTACTGCTGTGATATAAATGCCGTGATACAAGCAGCTATTCCCATGAAATTCTTAAAAGAAAATTCGGGAAAGAAAATAAAAGAAAAAACAGAAAAATACATAATATTTAAAAATGAAGATAATAAAAATCAGCGCAGGCAGATAATACTTAAAAAACTTAAAGATTTAAATGGGGAGTATCCTTTAATCGAATTTGAAAAAGAGGTAAAAACAACTAGAGCAACGATTTTAAAGCTGAAAGATGAGGGTTATATTGATATTATTGAAAAAACTGTATATAGAAATCCTCTTAATGTATTTAAAGAAATAAAAAAAGATGAACCTGCGCAATTAACAGCTGAACAGCAGAAAGCATTTGAAATTATTTCCAAAAAAATGGACACAAAACAAACCCAGCCGATATTATTAAACGGAATAACAGGCTCAGGGAAAACTGAAATATATTTTAAAGCAATAGAAAAAACATTAAACGAGGAAAGAAATGTATTATTTTTAGCACCTGAAATAGCACTGGCTTCACAATTAACATTAAGATTAATAAAAAGATTTGGTGCTGAAAGGGTTGCAATTTGGCACAGCAGTATATCAGAGGGTGAAAAATATGATGTTTGGAATAAACTCCGCAATAACGATATAAGAATAATAATCGGGGCAAGGTCTGCTGTATTTGCGCCGTTAAAAAACATAGGTCTTGTAATAATAGATGAGGAGCATGATAACTCCTACAAACAAACCTCACCTGCCCCAAGATATGATGCAAGATTAACTGCAGAAAAAATATGCGAAATAAATAATGCCTCACTTATCAAAGGCAGTGCAACTCCTGATGTAAGCAGTTATTATAAAGCAATAGCGACAAAAAATCTTATAACTCTTGATAAAAGATATAATAATTCAAATTTAGCAGATGTAACCGTAATAGATATGAGGGAAGAATTTTACCGCGAAACAAGAACCTTATTTTCAAATAAAATGATAAGTGCAATAAATGAGGCACTATCTAATAAAAAGCAGGTAATACTTTTAATGAACAGGCGCGGATTTTATACAAGCGTACAATGTAAAACCTGCGGAGAAGTTATAAAATGCCCGAATTGCGATATTCCAATGGTGTATCATGCTTCTGATAAAACAGTAAAATGCCACTGGTGCGGAATATCAAAACCCGCTCCCGAACTCTGCCCTAAGTGCGGTTCACCCGAAATAAAAATGGGCGGAGCTGGCACTCAAAGAGTAGAAAATATCGTTAATAAATTATTTCCTAATGCTAAAATCGCAAGAATTGACTCCGATATTTTATCCTCTAAAAGCAAATATATTGAAATTCTGCAGGCATTTCAAAACAGTGAAATTGATATACTAATTGGAACACAAATGATAGCGAAAGGGCTCGATAATAAAAATGTAACACTTGTAGGAGTAGTAGATGCAGATATAAGTTTTGCTCTGCCAGATTACCGTTCAGGAGAACGAGGGTTTCAACTGTTAATGCAGGTTGCAGGCAGAGCAGGCAGGGGCAAATATGCAGGCAGAGTATTATTTCAAACATATAACCCCGATTTATATGCCATAAAAAATGCTAAATCGCAAAACTATAAAGACTTTTACGAAAATGAAATTGCACGGCGTGAGCTTTTTAACTATCCGCCATTTTGCCAGATAATAAAGATAGTATTTTCATCAAATGATGAAGCACGTGCAGCGGTATGTGCTAACGAAGTTGCAGAAAATTTAACTGCTCAAATAAAAAAATTTAAGTTATCTGAATATATAGAAATTAACGGTTCTGTTAAATGTATAATGCATAAAATCAATACGGAATACCGTTACCAAATAATCATAAAAAATAAAATGGGTAAAAAGGGGCATTATTTAATTGCTTCACTGATAAAAAACACCTCTGCCGCAGATGATATAAAAATGATAATTGATATAGACCCTGTAGATATTCTTTAATTACCACTTACAATTATATCGAATACAAATATTAGTTCCTTTTTGATATTGTGCACAATAGCAGTAATTGTCGGAACTAAATATATTATTCCCAAAATCTACAACATTTTCGTATAATTCCATTACTACATTATCATCAACGTTTCCCTCTGCTAATAATTTTTCTAAGTCTTTTTCGTCGCTCATATTTTATTCCTTTATTTTATTTTTAACCTTTTTGAAAGCATTTTATAAAACTTTTTGTTATTGAACATAAAAAATCCCGATTGAGGGGTAAATGTCATTTCATTAAAATAAAGATTATTATTAAATGAAATCCAATCGACTCTAACTAACTTAAACTCATTAGATAAAACTTTTGAAAGTTCAACGGCTGATTTTAAGTTATTATTAGGTTCTGCATCTGTATAAACCATATTAGGCTCGGCAAAAATATTAATATTATTAAAATTTTCATCATAAACAGTTCCAAAGGGCGGATTTGTATACCTTATCTGCCTAAAAAACACAGGTTTCCCGTTAAAACAATATATTTCTAAATCAATAGGAGCCGTTTCTCCCTCTGAATAAAGCAAAGGTTCTATGATAATTTTAGGTTCAATATCTTTATATTGAATTTCAAATGCACTCCAGCCAAAAAATGATTGCTGCAGCCAATTATCAAAACGCATTTTTATATACTTATATAAATTTTCATGAGCGAGAAATTTCTCCTTATTTTTAATTTTTACATTCCATTTACAACCGTGATTACATTTAATAATAAAAGAAACGGGTAAGGTTTCAAACGGAATTTCATCAAATTTATTGCCTATCCATAAAGCAGGCTTTAAATACTGCTCTCCGATTTTATCCCTTACCCAATTGCGAACTTTTACTTTATCAGTAAGTTCGCTTTTTTGCTGCTGTTTATCAAATAATTTTAACCATTGTATTTTTTCATTTAATGTTTTAGGATGATTAAGATTGAGATTTTCACCCGTCATTACTTTATATAATTTTTTTAAATACCAAGGATACTCACACTCGTGAATATTCATCATAAGATTATATTCATAAGGCGGGTTTGGTATATTAATATTTTTAATATACTTTTTAAAAAATTCCAGACAATAAGTAAGCATATAATGAT
>CANQRT010000024.1 GCA_947626325.1 Candidatus Gastranaerophilales bacterium
ATTATTAATAATATTGGCAGGTAAAAAAATTAAAGGAGCAATATTAATTTCAATAATTACCGCTACGTTTGCAGGAATAATACTTGGAGATGTAAACATGCCAGAAAAAATAATTTCACTCCCTGCTAACATTTCACCGTCAATTCTTCAAGTAGATTTTTCAAGCATTTTCCATAAAAATTTTATCCCAATATTATTTGTTATTTTTCTACTTGTTAATATAGATACCTCTGGAGCATTAATAAGTTTAAAATACAATACCGATAATGATAACAGCTCACAACAATCTCTTAAACGGACAATGATATGCGATTCTGTCATGGTTATATTAGCTCCATTATTTGGCACAACGACTCCTGGAGCTTATATAGACTCAATGACAGGAATAAAAGCGGGCGGAAGAACAGGTCTTAGTGCAATTACAGTCGGCGGACTATTTTTGTTAGGGTTATTCTTTACTCCTTTAATTTCAATAATTCCCTCATACGCATACGCTCCTGCATTATTATATATCGGCATTATAATGACAACTGTTATTACTAAACTTGATTTTAACGATATTACAGAGTATTCATGCGCTATATTAACCTTTTGTATTATGATTTTTACTTATAATATAGGCTCTGGAATAATTGCAGGTTTTGTTATTTATCCACTCCTTAAACTTTTTTCAGGACAAAAAAATAAAACAAATTTAATCTCTTGGATTTTATTTGTTTTATCTATTGCTTATTTTATTATCTACCCTTATTAAAGGTTTAATAATACAAAAGTCGAAAATCTTTTTTTTCTGTTTATAAATTTAATTAGTGCGCTCATGTTTACCTCTTATATATATAAAGTATATAAATAAGTAATAATTGACAATAGACATAATATTATTAAAAAATCTTAACTTTTAAATCAAAGAGATTAAATGGTATAATTGTTAATTAATAGGAGAAGAAGTATATGAAAAAGTTTTTATTTAGTACACTAATTCTTATATTTTGTATTGTATTAAGAGCAAATGCAGAGGTAATACCTCATTCAATTTATGCAGTGTCACAAGATGAAATTTCTTCAGCTGATTTAAAAGAGGGAACAATAATTAAATTAAAGGCAATAGATAATTACTCAATTTCAAAGGATGAAATCATAGAAAAAAATTCCGAAATTATGGTAAGGATAGTTCAATATTCACAGCCAAAAAGAGGAAAACGTAACGGCTACCTCAAAGTTAATTTAATATCTTATGAAATTCCATCTAAAAATGAAAAAAGAATGCCAAAAGAAGAATTAATTGGTACGTTAAGATTGTCCACTCCAAAAGATTTGAAGTCAATAGCAGAAAGTGCAGGTGTTACTGTTGCAGGACACCTTTTGAAAGTACCTGGATTTTCACAAGCAATTGCCGTATCTAAGGGGTTATTAGAGCCTAATGAAAATCAGTCAAGACTTAAATCTGCAGGTGAAAATTTATATAAAAGCACTCCGCTTGTTTATATTGAAAAGGGAAAAGAACTTAATATTGAAAAAGACACCATTGTCGTAATTAAAGTTAAATCTCAAAATGAATAAATTTATATTTATATTAACACTTTTCATACTTTGTATAGGATTTAGCTGTATAAATTGTTATCCTGATAACGACCTGTGGGCAAGAATTATTGCTGGCGGTTTTGCTGTTGAAAATTTATCTTTGTTAAAACATGATATTTTTTCATATACTCCAACTCACATTTGGTATGACCATGAATGGGGTGCAAGTGTTATTTTCTATATAGTTTTAAAGTATTTTGGCGCTTCAGGATTAATATTTTTAAAAGGTATATTAACAGCTATAATTCTTTTTATTTGCTATAAAACTGTAGAATTGAGGAAGCCAAACTCTACTGTTAGTTATAATATAGTTTATTTTGCACTTATGTTTTTTGTTTTGCATAATGTCTTAGGCCCTGTTATTAGATGTCATTTATTTACAAATTTGTTCTTTACTTTATTTTTATACATTCTTGAACGCTCAAGGCAAGGCGGAGTAAAAATTCTCATCCTTTTACCAGTCATCATGCTTTTATGGAGTAATATGCACGGCGGATGTTTAAGCGGAATAGGGCTGATTGCATTATATTGCCTAGGAGAATTCTTAAATAAACAAAGTATTAAAAAATATATTATAGCACTTTGTGCCTGCTTAGCTGTATTATTTATCAATCCTTACGGCATTGATTATGTAAAATTCTTATTTCAAGCAGGATTAATGGATAGAAGTTATATAACAGAATGGAACAGTCCATTTCATCAACATTATTTAAAAGGATTTATTGGGTATAAAATTTATCTTTTATTAATGATTTTAACCCAGCTTTTGTACATATTAAAAAATAAAATAAATTACTCAAAACTTGATAAAACAAAAATTATTATAATGATAGCTACAGCGTATTTATCTATAACACATATAAGGCATATTCCATTTTTTATTTTAACAGCTGGAATATTTCTTTATGATGAATTTTATTCATTATTAAATTCTTTATATGTAAAAACAGCAAATAGCGAAAATACAAAAAACTTAACTCTTATAAAAAACATAATTATATACTTTTTTCTGCTGATAATATCTGTGCCTCCATTAATATCAAAAAAAGAAATTAGAATAACAGAGTCAGCATTTCCAAGATTTGCTGTTGAATTTATAAAAATCAATAATATAAAAGGAAATTTATTTATAAACTTTGACTGGGGAAGCTACGCAGCATATAAATTGTATCCAAATAATTTAATTGTTATGGACGGACGTTATGAAGAAGTTTATAATCCTAGTTTACTTATGGAATTAAAGGATTTTCACCTTTTAAAAAATGACTGGTATAAAATCATAAGAGATTATAAAACAGATGTTATGATACTAGAAAAGAAATATCCCGTTTATAACAAAATTTTAGAGCATAAAGATTGGAAATTAATCTTTGAGAACAACATATCAGGAGTTTTTGTTCCCGCAAACTCAGTAAAATCAGAATATATCCTGCCTCCTATAGAAGATGAATATTATAATAAAACTTTATTTAACACAGATATTATATTAAAAAAACGGAACTTTAAATAAAAATAAAGTTCCGTTTAATATTTATTAATTATTTCTTCGAGCTTCTTTTATTTTAGAAATCATATCACCGCCCTTGCCATATCCGAAGATATAGCCCCAAGCAGAGCCAAGTCCGTCATAATCAGCTTTAATATCATCTATTATATCACGACCTGAGTTCACAGTAGAATACTTGTCAGCGATTTTGGCAATAATGTCATCCGAAAGAACACCACTTAAAAATATAGTTTCAAGAAAATCATTAGCTGTGCACTTTTGTCCTGCAGTGCCCGAATATACTTCTTTGCAAATTAAATCAATAGCATCTTCATTTCCGTTCATAGCTGCTTTTGCCAACCTATTTGCAAGAGCAGTTGTTAAATCTGTTTGCAATCCAATTGAAGTTTCTTTCTCAAGCATAGTAACAAGTCCTCTGCCATCTGTGGTATCTAAACCATATTTTTTCTCATACGCTTTAACTATTTCAACAAATTCATCATCAGAAATGTTTGAGTTAATAATGATTGATTTAAGTTCACTTTCATCAGTATGAGCAAAACCTTCCATAGCATCATGTAAATCTTCCACATATTGATCAACATTTATAGCAGAAGTGTCTGTTACTTCAGGAGAAGTATTTGAATCTGAAATAGGTGAATCTTTTAACAAGTTTTTTTCCTTGCAAACTTTTATAGCTTCTGCCCGCGTTAAATTATCAACATTCATTATTTGAGTAATAGTTTTTTCATCATCTTCATTATACCGAGTATATTCAGACCTTAATTCATCCGCTATTTCTTCATTTATATCACCTGTTTCAATCCAATGCGATATTACATCCTCAGGACATTTATACGCATCGCCGCCATCAGATAATATTTTATCTATTTTATTTTTCAACTCTGAGATTTCACTATCGGTATAGTAATAATCGTAATCCCCGTCAGATGGAGGAACCGTCTCATCACCACCAACTGTTGTATCACCATCATCAGCACCGACTGTTGTATCACCGTTATCGCCACCGACTGTTATATCACCGTCATCGCCACCGACTGTTGTACCACCGTCATCACCACCGACTGTTGTACCACCACTATCGCCACCGACTGTTGTACCACCGCTATCGCCACCGACTGTTGTACCACCGTTATCGCCACCGACTGTTGTACCTGCACCATTTTCATCAAAAGTTAACACATCAGCTTCTTTAACGTGTCCGCATAATATACCGTTCCATATTGACTGAGAAGAAATAACATTATCCTCATATGCTAATTGTCCTAATTCATCCGCTGAATAATATCCGTCATCATCTATATCAACCAAATCTAAAAACATTTGAATATCATCTTGGCTAAATTCCGACAATCCAGTTGAAGATGCACATTTAATAATTTGTTCAAATTCATCTACAGATAAATTTGTATCATCCTTAACTTCAAATATAGAAGCTAAATTATTAGTATTATCATTTCTAAAAGTCTTTTGGAATTTTTCCAATTTTCCCTTTACTTCATCAAATGAAGCACCGCTTTTTTTCATATAAGCCTTGATGTAACTTGCAATTTGAGATTCAGACATAATGACTCCTTTTCCTTATACTTTCATAAAATATATATCGGAATTTATGCCATATAACTTTAATTTATAAAAAAAAATTAATACTATTCTTTACAAAAATTTACAATTATGATATTTCTTTTCTGTTAGATTTTAATGTCCAACACGATTTTGGGCAAACCGCCTCACAAATACCGCAGCCTATACACTTATTATTATCTGTTGAATATAATGTATCATTTTCAATAATTGCGCTCTGAGGACAATTATTCATACAGATTTTGCAATTAACACAATTATCTTTATTCCACTCGGGAATTCTAACTCTGCCGTCACCTGTTGCAGGCAATGGATACACTTTAAAATCATCTTGTATAAAGTCACCAAATATTCCGCCATCTATCCACTTAGTCTGCCTAAATTCTGCAACAGATATTTTTTTTACTTTTGAGTCATCAGGAAGCGGCTCTATTTTTTTCCACTGAGAAAAATCAGTTAAGCTATCATACAATCCTGATTTATTAATTGTTTTAAGAAAATCAACTAAACCTTGCTTAAGGAAATTAATATCATTTTCATTAAGCGATTTAATTTCCACACATGATGCTATACCTGAAATAGGGCCTCGAACATAAATTGTTCCACCAACCATTCCAACGCAGGAACGATTACCAAGTACAGAATCTATACCCCCGCAATCAAAACCGCATATAACAGCAATTCCTCCGCCCATAAATTCAAAACTAAATGAGCCTGTATTTTTTAATACCCAAAACTCTGGAGGTTCAAATTTAGGATCATGTTTCATTAGTGCACCCGAGCGGGTTCCAACTCTGCCAGATACATATATTTTTCCGCCCGCTGCGCAGTGAGCAGCAGTATCGCCACAATCACCATTTACAGTTATTTGAGCACCTGAATTTAACCAGCCAACATCAGCAGGCGCACTGCCCTCAACATAAATTTTTGTTCCTTTAAGCGCCATTGCACCAACTCTTTGACCAGGATTTGTAATCTTAAAATTAAGTTCTTCTCCATTTTCTTTTGCCCAGGAAGAACCTCCAATATTATGCTGTCCGCAGGCTTCTATATTAAAATCAGTATATCCTTCATTAATTTTAGAAGTTATCAACTGCAATAATTCTTGCGTCGACATCCTTTTATTTTCTATTAATGTTTTTATTTTCACTGTTTCTTTTATCATAATTTTCTTTCAATTTTAACAAATATACTGAATATCAAGTCTGTTAGAAATATGCTTATCTACCGTAATTAAGGCATCAGAACGTCCAATAGGCAATGTAGAATTTCCAACAGGCCCCATTAGTTTTTTTAATTCAAGATCTGTTGCAATAAAGTAATTTACAATATTTTGAGCTGCAACATCAATATCAAGTCTTTTTGTAAGACATAAATCTTGAGTAGCAATCCCCGCAGGACAAAGCCCTGTATTACAAGCATTACATTTTCCAGTTTCATTACCAATGCAGCCAGCAATTTCTAAAAGCATTCTTCCAGTAAATACACCGTTAGCGCCAAGACAAATCAATTTAAATGCATCAGCAGCAAAACTTCCTGTTTGTCCTAACCCGCCGCCTGCAAAAAGAGGGATTTCACCCTGCCTGCCTTGATGTACCGCAGCAAGATAACAATCTCTTAATTTAGATGTTATCGGGTGTCCTGTATGGTTTAAAGAAATTTCATGAGCCGCACCTGTACCTGCAGCTAAACCGTCTAAGAAAAACCCGCCAACTATGTTATATGGATCACGAAGTAAATTATTATAAACAGAAACACTTGTAACAGAAGCTGCTGTTTTTATTGCAACAGGAACTCTGAAATTAAACGCTGCATTCATTGATAAGAACATTTTTTGAACACTCTCCTCAATTGAATACAAACCTTGATGAGTTGGAGGGCTTAAAAGGTCTGCTTTGGGTACACCTCTTATTTCCTGTACGTACTTTGCCACTTTGCTTGCCATTAATAATCCACCGTCACCAGGTTTTGCACCTTGTCCGATTTTTATTAATATCCCTGCAGGATCTTCTGTCATTTCAGGCATGGATTGAATTATTCTGTTCCAGCCAAAATGTCCCGAAGCTATTTGAAGTATCATATACTTAACATAACATGATTTTAAAAGTCTTACTGGAATTCCGCCCTCACCTGTACACATTCTGACAGGCAAACCCATTACTTCATTTAAATAAGCCGTTGCAATTGCCATAGCTTCCCACATTCTCCATGAAACGGCGCCAATAGACATATCGCCCATTATTATTGGATATATCCACCTATTTGGAGGTAATTGTGAACTTAATTCCATTTTTCCGTTCACATTATGAAGTGAAAGTTTATCTGCTGATAAAACTCTGCCAAAAGGAGTTCTTAATTCAAATTGGTGACGTGCCGCATCTAATGAGGGGTCTGTCATTTGAGATATTCTGCCAATTTTAATTTTATCTAAAGTTCTACCTTCTGTATTTAAGTTAGAACGCCCGCCCTTTTTAACTGAATCCGCTTTAGCTGCACGGTATCTTACAGAATATTTATCGTTAGGATTTCTTACTGCTTTTATTGCTCCATTTGGACAAACTCTTGTACACATACCGCAGCCTCTGCAATGATGTTCAAACGATACATTTTGTTTTATTACAAGCAGCTTGTCAAAGGCTGGTTTTTGAAGCCCAGTTGACGGTTTTCTTCGTTTTTCCAGCACTGGTTTTATAGCACCAAAAGAACACGAAGCAGTGCACCTGCCGCATTGTATACATTTATTTTCGTCATACTCAATTATCCACGGCAAATCATCTAAATGTAATTGATTTATCTTTACTGCTTCCATCTTTCCACCGTCAAATCATTATTTACAATTATTGTTTCTTTTTCATTTGGATAAATATCCTTAGAAGTATCTCTATCAGGCAATATGTCATTTATTCCTGTTACCTCGGAGGTCATTATAACCGTTTCATCCGTTTGCCCAACAACAACAGGTCTTAATTTTTTTGCGTCACAAACACATAACAATTCTCCGTCAGGCAGAACTCCCAAAATAGTGTTTGGGCCGTTTATTTCTAAATGCGAAAGTGATGCTTTTATTCTTAAAAGTACATCACGGTCATCTCTTTGCTCTATTTCTTCATAAGGCAATGGAGTTATAGTGTGCTTATAATATTGAACAGGCCACTTTAATATTTTATTTATATAATGCAGAGTATATAAAAAGCACTGAGAATCCGACTCAAATCCAATATATCCCTTATATAATGACTGCTGGTAATCTCTATTTTTTTCAAAAAAGGTATTTTCACCGTTAGCCAAAACAGTGTAACCTTCTAAAAAAAACGGATGTGCCGCATATCTTACAATGTCATAATTTGTATTTTGCCTGCATTGTGCAGTGATTATTTTTGCACATAACTCATCATTTTCTTCCCACAATCCAAAATAAGTACCTATATCACGAGGGCTGCCTATTTCCTTTAAAGTTAAAACATCAGGCCAAAAAGAATAAATAAATCCAAGATTATCTTTTTCAAGCTCATGCCTTAAGAGTAGTGCAGTATCTATTAAAAGTTCTTCTTTTTCTTCTTTTGTAGCATATTTATGGCTTTTTGGATATTGCAGAGCTTCAAAGATGTAATTAGGCATAGGCTCTATTTTTAAGCCTTTTTGATTATTAATTTCAGGCGACCATTGAAGCACACGTGTAAATCCTAAATTATGCAGTATATCTTCAGCTCGTCTTGTGCCTTCAACAGTTGCAGCCATTGATAATGTCGGCAATTCTTTATACGCAGAAAATATCCCGCCCAAATCTTGCATAACAAATGCAAACCCTGAATTATCGTGCCCTTTTTGCTGGGAACGCATTAATTTTAAGGCAATCGACGGGTGTAAATATTTTTTTGATTTTATTGCGCCTATTCTACACATTATTTATATTGTGGAACTCATCAAAGTATATGTCAAGTAATATTTTTTCGCTTTTATTAAGTTTTGTTAATCATTTTCTAATTTAAAAAGCAATTCTTACTCAAAAAAAAACTTTATATAAGAGTAGACAATAAACGAAAGGAATAGAAAAGAAAAAACAAAAAAACACAAAGAGGCACTGTTAAGAGGAACTCTACAAATAATCAGCCATTTTAGGCAAAATGATTAAAAACAATTTTTTTACTCTCTCTCTTAATATCCTCGTGTTTATTTGATGTTTGCATACTCTGCAAACATTTTTTTTATGTTTTTATAGCAAAATAAATCAATAATCAAAAATAAATGCCAAAATTTTAAAATAATTAATATATAATTAGATAAAGTTAATTTTCGGTAAGATAATTTCGGTAAAATTGCAGAGCTTTTTGGTTAAAACTCTAAAGAAAATATTATATAAAAAATTATTTTATGGATATTCCAAATTGTTTTTTTAATATTTTTTCAACTTCTGTCATTCTTGCTTCGAGGTCAGTTTTTTCTTTTGTTCTGCCCTCTGTTTTAGCTTTTTCTATCAATGGTTTTAAAAGATTTAACTCTGTGATGTATCTTGTATAAGCATTTGCATAATCTGTTTTTTCTACTTTTGAAACAAAATATTTATATGTTTCCATATCAATATTAAATAAACTTCTTGTTCTTTCAGGTGCATTATTGTTTTGTTGTAAATTTAAATTTATATTATCCATATTTTTTCCTCTTTACTAATTAATTTCTGCAATATAAATACTACCAAAATTTTTCTTAAATACATCTACAGACATAGTTACCATTTGAGGTTGAGATGCACCTGCGCCCCACGGGTTAGTAACCTTTATCATCGGCTCACCATTTTCATATATTATCTCAAAACTGTATGCATGATTAGATACTAATCCGAGATAGAGTTGATCGGGTGCTGCAGCCTTTTTTTGTTCAAATACTTTTTTACCTTCTTCTGTATGGTAATAATTATAATTTTGGTGGTTTTTATCTTTATATATATTGTCCCAATCCTGTTTTGTTAGGACAGTACCTGCGGTAATAACAAGTCTATCCATACTATTAGGATCTGCAAGTAATTTATCTACAATTGTACTTACATTATCATCATAATATGCATTCGCATTTAAACCAAATAAACTGAATACATCACTGGAATGTCCGCCATTCCCTGCTAATTCTTCAACATCTTTATAATTATATGATTGAGGTTCAATTGCTAATTCTACAATCGAATTTTGAAGTTCTCTTATTTCCATTATTTGTGAGTACATTGATAATAATACATTATTTGTCATTTCATATTTAAATTGAGTTATTAAATCCGAATCGGCAGGACATCCTAATATTTTCATTATTTCATTATTTATTCTTTCGGTTAATTCAACACTTACAGGCTTACCCAAATCTATAAACATTTTTTCAGTATCTATATTGTCATATAATTCCTTAAATTCTGATGAAGAAATATCTAAATTATATTTCTTCATTAAGTTATCTCCCATTTCAGTTATTTTTGCCATATATTCTTCTGCTGAGGAAAATTCATGTTTAAAATTGAACATCCAATCTTGTTTTATTGCCTCTTGAATATGTGATATTTTAGAATTTATTTCTTGTACATCACTAGGATTTTTTTGGGCATAGGTTTCTACTTTATATGCATATTCAAGTAATTGCATTCCTAACGCACCTGAAACTGCTTTAGAGGCATCAACCCCTAAGGATGTAATATCTTTACCTGCTTCAATGGTTATTTCTGAAGATGAATTTGGTAATTTTACTGTTATACTACCATCAGGATTTTCTTTAATGCAAGATAGTATTGTGTATCTTGTGTTTGGATTTGTTATCATTGAATTTAATGCCGAAACAAGATAACAATCACCTGAATTACCCTGCCTTGAAGCATATCTGTCTACGGGAGGGAATAATTCACAATACTTTTCTTTGCTTATATGTAACTCCTGATAGCCATTATCTGTTTTTAGGAATATATTTTTTGAACCTTTCACTTCAAATACATCATCGGTTTTAACTGCCATTGCCGCAGCTTCGGGATTATTATATGTCGGAACAATTAAATCATTTATATTAACATTTTTTCTGTTTGCTCTTAACAATAATTCAATATCCTGCCTAATCATCATACCCTGGCTTGTTCCAAAATCAACATCTTTATATCGGGTATAATCAAGACCATAGTCAGATAACGTATCTATCAATTCTATACCTTCATATGTATGAGCAAAATATGCTAAATCGGCTTCTGATAATATCGGTGAATTATTTATATATTTTGCTACTGTATCATAATCTGCACCTTTAATAATCATGTTAAAGACTTTATCTTGTTCCATAGTTAAACACATATCATCAAAATTTTGTTTTGAGCCTTCCAAATCAAAATTTAATATTTTTGAATCACCAAGCATTTTTAATGCACCGTCATAATCACCCGTAGTTTGATAATGTTCAACTATTTTAGCTGTTTCTACATCACCATATGTTTTATATATTTGAGTATCTGAAACACCTCTTGATTTTAAATAATCATATGCAGCATCCATATCATTATTCTTTATATAAACATTTTCTGCCACATCAAAACTTTCTTTGTAATATGAATTTACTTTTGCACCAGCGATACCTGATAATATACCAAGTAATTGGCTAATGCCTTCACCAGCTAAATCTATTTCACCTGTTATTACCAAATCAGATAATAAACTTAATGCAGTATCTGTTCCAACTTCAGCTGTCCAGCCTACAAGAGCTTGTAAACTACTACTAGCTCCTTTGCTTGCCATACTTGCTGCCGCAGCTGTATGTGCACTTCCTGAAACTCCATTAATTGCCATACCTGATAAGTATAAAGCAGCATCTATAACGATATCCTTAAATATTTCTCTTGCATGTTCTTCTGATAATCCGTTTTCGGAAGTCGTAGAATCAAGTAACTCTAAACCGTCATCTGCAAACATTCCTGCAACAGATGTCCACTTACCAACTTCCATAACAGCAGCACCAGCTGGCGGGCATACAAATGTTAATACTCCGCCCACTACCATCATTCCCATGCCTGCTGTTTGTAATACAGCGCCGACTTGATCTTCTATATTGGATTGTTCTATACAATACGTATCAATTAATTTTTGGAATGAATTACTTGTTCCAAGTGCTGATATTTGGCTTGCGGAATATTTTGCCTGCAATGATGATATATTGTATCCCATTGTTGATTCAAAATTTGTTTCATAGTCATTTAGTAATTCAATTCCCATTTTTGATTTATTTTGACCATAACTAAACACATTTCTAAATTTACCTAATTCACAAACATGATTTGAATGTGAATCTGTTCTTGCTTCCGTTGAATATGTAACATACTCAACTTTATTATTTTCATTTATCCTTATACCTGAAGTTACAATATTATTAGCATCACTAATTGTAACATATTTTAAGAGGTCATTTAATTCTGCTCTTGCTTTTTCTTCACTTCCATAATGTTCAACATACATATTAAATACAGACTCTAAATTACCTGCTTTTGATACCTCTTGGGCAAAATTTTCTACCATTTTTTCACCTGAAACAGCCAAGGTATACATTTGCTGATATTCTAAAAATTCCGATACATTTTCTTGGCTGTATTCAACACCTGTATATTTTTCAAATACAGCTTCGAATGTTGAACTATCTTCACTATTCAATGCAGCTTTCATTTCTGAAATCATTGCTTCTTGTTGATTTATAGCAGCTTGAATTTCTTCCCTAGTAACTCCCATATCAAGCATTGCTTTTACAACATTATATGAATCCCCAACAACACCGTCAGCATTTTCTTGACTTTCAAATTGAGCTTTCATACTTTCTAACTGATCAGAGAATAAATCAATTGTTAAAGCATAATATTGCTCTGTTGGCGTTAATTCTCTATCTGAATATTGAGATGTTACATTATCTGTAATATTAACTGCCTCTGCAGCAGTTGTTTCATCAAATGTTCCTACATCAAGAAGCATATTATCAGTTAGTGCAAGTGTCTCATCGCTTATAAGATTGTTTATTTGTGAACTTTTATCATAGGTTACAACATCTTCACCTTTTCCGCCGTCAAGATTTTGAACAACACTTCCATTATTTAAGTCAACATTGTCATTACCTTTTCCTGCATTTAATGTTGTAACTTTTGTATTATCCAATACTACTTTATCATCCCCTGAACCAGCTTTTATTTCTTCCATTGTAGAATTTTGCGCAAGTAAATCATCATTGCCGTTTCCCAAATCAACTTTACCGACTTTTGAACCTACTATAGTAGCACTATCATCTCCTTTACCTGTTATAACAGCCTGTACATCTGAATCTTTTACTTGCAATACATCATTATTTTTACCAGTATCAATTGTTCCAGTTGTTGATTTTTCAACTGTAACTTTATCTTCGCCAGCATCTGTTAATATACTTCCTGTTGTAGAATTTTTAACTGATACTTCATCATTCCCAGACCACGTTAATATATTTTTTGTTTCAGAATCTTCTACTGTAACTTTATCTTTACCAGCACTTGTCAATATACTTCCTGTTGTAGATTTTTTAACGGTTACTTCATCATTCCCAGCCCCTGTTGCTATATTTTTTGTTTGTGAATTTTCTACTGTTACTTTATCTGTGCCTTTTCCTGTCGTTATACTACCTACTGTAGAATTTTTAACTGTTACTTCATTATTTCCAGAACCTGTTACAATATCTAAATTTTCTGTTTTAGAATCTTTAACTGTTACTTTATCGTTGCCAGAACCAGTATTGGTTTTTTCAACCACAGAATTATTTATAATTACAGTATCATCACCTGTAAACCATCTGAAAATATCTACAGTTGCTCCGCCTTCTATTTTTTTAACATTAGATTGATTTATTCTTATCTCATCATGACCTGTACTTCCATATAAATCATTTATGGTTGAATTATTATTAATATTTATTTTATCGTCGCCGCCATTTCCCTCAATACGTTTTACCGTTGACTTATTTACGGTTATATTATCTATGCCGTCGCCACCAAGTATTTTTTCTATTTTTGAATTGCCGCTGATAGTTATATAATCTGAACCTGCTTGACCTTCTATATCAATATTTACTGTAGAAGAAATTATATTAATAGTATCATTACCAGCTTGCCCAAATAAATCATTTATTGTAGAGTTTTTAACGGTTACTTTATCATTCCCATCTCCTAAATTGATTTCATCAGAAATTTTTGAATTTTCAATAGTTATAGTATCATTGCCTTTGCCTGTATTAAAATGATCCCCAACAGAATCTGCCATAGAGGAATTTATTATTTTTACAGTATCATTTCCTCCATTTGTTTTAATTTCTTTTATATTAGAGTTTTTTATTGTTACGATATCATTTTTTTCACTACCAGTTACAATCAGATTATTTGCATTTTCTATCTGATATTCGCCTGTTTTTTTATTATGCTTAATTATTACATTATTTGATACATCAAATTTTAATTCTAATCCTGTTGAAGATTTATAATAACCAACACTTCCGCCTAAACCAAGAAATCCGCTTGATTTTGTTGATGGGTCAACTAATTCCCAATCAGAAACAATTCCGTTGTTATTATTTCCATTATTATTGCCACCAACATTAGACCCTTTTGAGCCCGAACCT
>CANQRT010000025.1 GCA_947626325.1 Candidatus Gastranaerophilales bacterium
CAGAAAAACAAAACCAAAATCCCTCGCCCAGCCAATTTCTCAAATCCGATAAAACTTTTTTCCATTCATCAGTGGTAAGCTCTTTAGATATTACATCTCCAGCCGATATTTTCCACTTATTACATGTAACACACTTCATTTGACATCTATCTGTGATATCAAATGTTATTTGCTGTGGTTTATCAATTATCTCTGGCATTTTTTAACCTCTTTTTTTAAATGGTATCAATCACCGTTTTTACTGTCAAGTTTCTTTGTTTGTGTATTAAAATGGTCGTAAACAATTTTTGCTTGATTTTTAGATAAAATCAACATTAATTCTTCTTTTGTAAGTTTTGAAATTTTAGCAACATTTGAATACTTATCAAGAAGGAGTTTTTTATTTTTTGTATACAGACCTTTTATATCGTCAAGCTCTGAGTGCAGTGCATCTTTATCTCTCAAATGCCTGTGAAATGTAATTGCAAACCTATGAGCCTCATCACGTATTCTTTGGAAGAAATAAAGTGCTTGAGAATTAGACGGGAACAAAACGCTTTCAGCTTTATTAGGGATAAATACTTCTTCAATTCTTTTTGCAAGAGAAACAATATCTTGATTTTTAATTCCAAGCTCATTTAAGATTTCTACAGCACTTGACAATTGACCTTTCCCGCCATCTATTATAATTAAATCGGGAAACTCGAGGTTTTCTCTTTGAAGTCTTGAATAACGGCGCGTAATAACTTCTCTCATAGACATAAAATCATCAGGTTTCCCATTTTCAAGCGTTTTTATTTTAAACCTTTTATACTCGCTTTTTTTAGGCATTCCGTTATAAAAACACACCATTGAAGCAACTGTATGCGTGCCTTGAATATGCGAAATATCAAAACACTCAACCCTATGCGGAAATTTTTTAAGTCCTAGTTTTTCCTGTATATAAGAACCTGTTTCGTTATAATTTGTTTGTATTTCTTGAAGTGATTTTACTTTCATTTCTTCAAGATGATAATTAGAGTTTTTTAGTGCAAGTTCAAGTATTTCTTCATTCTTTTTATTAGATTTTGGATTTATAGTAACCTTTGAACCTTTTTTTGTACTCAGCCACTTTTCAAACATCTCTTTATCTTCGGGATTAATATTATAAGAAAAAATTATTTCAGAGGGCAAATCTTCCTCGCTTGAAAGTTGATAATATTCTTTTATAAAATATGTAATAATTTCGCCTTCATCATCATAATCAGACTTAGCAATTTCAAAATCTTTTTTATTTGTAAGCCTGCCGCCTCTTATTTGTAATAGAGAAATACCGCCTATGTATTCGTCAGTGCTGATTGAAATAATATCTTGATTAATTTTTGTATTTTCATAAACAACTTTTTGCTTTTCAATTGTTTTTAAAACGTCAAAGTAACTGTCACGAAACCTTGCAGCCTTTTCATATTCTTGATTTTGGGCATATTTTTCCATCATTGTTTTTAATTCGTCAACAAGCTGCATTTGCCTGCCCGATAAAAATAATTCAACATTTTTTATAAGCTTTTTATACTCCTCAGGAGTAATCATTTTTTGGCAGGGCGCAAGACATCTGCCTATTTGATAATATATACAGGGGCGGTCTTTAAATTTTGGTGTCTTACACTGTTTTAAAGGAAACAATTTTTTTAATAAATCAAGAGTCGTATACATTGATTTAGCGTTTGTATAAGGCCCATAATATTTACCCTCAAGCATATTTTTATTACGTTTTCTGGTAACAAGTATTCTTGGATAATCTTCTTTTGTAATAAGAAAATAAGGAAATTTTTTATCGTCTTTAAGCAAAACATTATATTTTGGTTTGTATTTTTTAATCAAATGCGACTCTAATATAAGCGCCTAATAATAAACTCAATACGCACAATTTGAGGCACCATTATCTTTAATTTAACTGACTCATGCTTTTTGTTAAAGTAACTCGAAACACGTCTTTTTAAATTTTTTGCCTTGCCGACATATATAATAGTGTTGTCCTTATCAAAAAACTGATAAGAACCGCTTAATTCAGGTATTAATCTTAACTGCTCTTTTATATCCATAATAATATTATAACTGATATAATGTATTTATGATGATAAAAAAATTCTTTCATAAATACATATTAAGGCATAAATACTACAGATACGGAAACTGTAAAAGGTGCGGAGCGTGCTGCACAAAAATATATGTCAGCCATAAAAAAGACGTAATAAAGACGGAAGAAGAATTTTTAAAACTAAAAAAAATACATCCCTTTTATACCTACATTACAATAGTTGATAAAGATGAAAACGGACTTGTCTTTAAATGCAATAAATTTGACTCTGAAAAAAGGATTTGCACAATTCATAAAATCCGCCCATTAATTTGCAGAAAGTACCCTGATGAAATTATATTTAAAATGGGAGCCTCAATGGCAGAAAACTGCGGATTTTATTTTAAACCCATTGACAACTTTAAGGAAATTCTTTCAAAACAAATGAAAAAAAATCTAAAGTTTTTCCGCATATTCTAAATACTGCTTAACAAGTTTAACATTATGGACTCTGTGAATATTAACGCATTTTGACATTGCAGAATATAAAGCCGTTACTATATCAGCTTTTTCAATATCAAGTTTAAAAGTATTTTTTATAAACGATTTTCTTGAAATGCCAGCTAAAATAGGAACATTTAACGATTTAAACTCATTTATTCTGCGCAAAAGTTCAAAATTTGTTTCGCTGGATTTTCCAAACCCAAAACCTGTATCTATTATTATATTTTCTCTATCAAGTCCTGCTGAGGTTAATTTATTAATTTTATTAAATAAAGAGAAATAAACTTCTTCAACGATGTCAGATTTAGTAAAATCTTGGCTTTTAGCAGGCACACTATCAGAGTGCATAATAACAACAGGAATATTATTTTTCGCAACGTAATTATACAAATCTACATCATTATTAAGTCCTGAAACATCATTAATAATATCAGCCCCAGCATCAATAGCAGATTTTGCTGTTTTAAAATGTCTTGTATCAACGCTTATTGGTATATCAATACCGTTTTTTCTAATAAGTTCAATTACAGGTAAAATGCGGGGAATTTCTTCCTCTGCTGAAATTTCTTCCGCTCCTGGTTTTGTAGATTCCCCGCCGATATCGATAATATCGGCTCCTAAATTAATCATTTCAACTGCGTGTTTAAAAGCATTTTCAGGGTTATCATACTTCCCGCCGTCTGAAAATGAATTGGGAGTTACATTTAAAATTCCCATTATATAAGGTCTTTTCCAATCAAAAGTATACTTATTTATTTTTAAAGGAATAAGCTGAGAATTTAATACCACCTCTATTTGACCAGCAAGTTCCTTTAACCTAAATGGCTGATTATAAAGCTTTTTTACAAGATTTTTTAATTGATATTCCGAAGCAAAAATTAATGCGTGAGTATATTCACACTTACACATAACTGTTTCTCTGCTAACAGCACAGTCAAATCCTAATGATAAACACAACTGCTTTAATATATTAGCTTCATGAGGTTTTAAATTAAATATTTTATACGCACTGCCCCTATATTTTTTAGAAGCTTCATTTATATATGAAACATCAAACCTAACAGAATTAAGTTCTTTTAAAACATCATTATCCGCAGTTTTAACAACAATATTTTCCATAAATTAATTATAAAAAAAACGGGCTGATTTATCTAGCCCGTTTTTTATAAGATTTTAAATATTTATTATGTTAATATATCAACTAATTCTGATACTTTACTTGCCTGTTCCATAACTTGTCCCATTTTAGTTTTAGCACCTGTATATGCGTTTTGACCTCTTTGAAGGATATCAGAAACACCATCATCATTGCTATCTTTTGCGACAACGGCAGGGAATGCGGTTGCGATACCTGCTATACCTCCAAGATTTGCAAAAGCTTTTGATTGTTTGACTGCCACAGTTGCATCTTCTGCCACTCCGCTGTATGCAACCTTTTTATACAGAGTTTTTGCAATATTTTCACCATGTTGAATAGAACTACCAATAATATTTTTAAATTTATCGAATTTTGTTACAGGATTTTCTTTTTTTAGGGAATTTGCAACATTTGTAGCACTTACAGATGCTTTTCTTACACATTTATCAAGCATTTCAGGTAAATTTAAATGTAGTTTTTCACCACCATTAATTGCAATCTGAGCAATTCTTTTGCCACCTGCATAAGCAATTAAACCAGCTAACAATACAGAAACTACAGCAGCAATAGGTTTTTTAACACTAGAAGAGTTTACAAATTCCTCATTTACAGTATCAGCAAACTGATTAACTTTCTCAAGTTTTTCTTCATTCGCATTATTTCCAAAAGAAACTTGTGGTTTTATTGGTGTACAATTAATTGCAGAAACGTTCATGATTTTACCTTCCTTACATTTATTTATTCTACTACAATTAAACCAATGAATGTTAAAATTTGCCTTTTCTAAATATATTGTTAAGAAAAATTTACAATAATTTGAGCTATTTAAAAAAAATTTTTATATGATAAAATTCAATTAAAATGTATATCAACGGAGATTAGGGAGAATGATTGACCTTTTATTAAAATTATTCGGCGACCCGAATAATAATAAAATAAAAAAAATGATGCCTGTTGTTGAGCATATTAATGCACTTGAAGAAGAATTTTCCAAATTATCGGATGAAGAATTAAAAAACAAAACTGAAGAATTTAAAAACATCCTTGCAAAACGCCCAACATCAAATGATATTAAACACGATAGAGAACTTGAAAAACAAGCACTCGACTCTATTTTACCAGAAGCATTTGCTGTTGTTAGAGAAGCTGGAAAAAGGGTTTTAAATATGCGCCACTTTGATGTTCAGCTTTTAGGCGGTATATTTCTGCACGAAGGGCAAATAGCAGAAATGAGAACAGGTGAAGGTAAAACTCTTGTTGCTACATTACCTGCTTATTTAAATGCACTCACAGGAAAAGGCGTTCATATTGTTACCGTTAACGACTATCTTGCTAAAAGAGACAGCGAATGGATGGGAAAAATCTTTAAATTTTTAGGACTCAGTGTTGGTGTTATTCTTTCTGGAATGAATGATTATGACGATTTTAACCGCAAAAAACAAGCTTATGAATGCGATATTACTTACGGAACAAATAATGAATTCGGGTTTGATTATTTACGAGATAATATGGCAGGCTCTGTAGAACAAAGAGTTCAAAGACCATATAATTACGCAATCATAGATGAAGTCGATTCAATATTAATTGATGAAGCAAGAACTCCGTTAATTATAAGCGGCAGACTTGATAAATCAGCAGAACTTTATAGAACAATGGCTGCAGTTGCTCCTCAGTTAGAAAAAAATAAAGACTACGAGGTTGATGAAAAAAATAAAAATGTTATTTTAACAGAAGAAGGTATTGATAAAGCGCAGGAAATACTTGAAATTCAAGACCTTTTTGATATTAATAATCAATATGCTCATCATTTGCTCCAAGCATTAAAAGCAAAAGAGCTGTTTCATCTTAATACAGACTACGTTATAAAAAATGGTGAAGTAATAATTGTTGATGAGTTTACAGGGAGATTAATGGAAGGACGCCGCTGGTCTGACGGGCTTCATCAAGCTGTTGAAGCGAAAGAGGCGGTAAAAATACAAGACGAAACACAGACTCTTGCAAGTATTACATTCCAAAATTTATTTAGGCTTTATCCAAAACTTGCAGGTATGACAGGTACTGCAATGACCGAAGAAGCTGAATTTGGTAAAATATACAATCTTGAAGTAACTAGAATACCTACTAATAAGCAGGATATTAGAAAAGACTTGCCAGATATCATTTATAAGACAGAAAAAATGAAATACAATGCCGTTGTTGATGAAATTATAAAAATGCACGAGCAGGGCAGACCTGTATTAGTCGGTACAATTAGTATTGAAAAATCTGAACTAGTATCTGATTTATTAAAAAAACGTGGAATAAAACATAATATTTTAAACGCAAAACATCACGAAAAAGAAGCATATATCATCGCCCAAGCTGGAAGATACGGCGCTGTGACGATTGCGACAAATATGGCAGGCAGAGGTACTGATATACTCTTAGGCGGTAACCCTGAATACCTTGCTAAAGAAAAACTTGACGCTAAAGGTATAACCCCAGATAAACCTGATTATGAAACAATTAAAGATAAAATATTAAAAGAAACAAGAGAAATAACAGATGCTGAACACGCAAAAGTAGTTGAAGCAGGCGGACTCCACGTAATAGGCACAGAACGTCACGAATCAAGAAGAATTGATAATCAATTAAGAGGCCGTGCCGCACGTCAGGGCGACCCTGGCTCAACAAGATTTTTCTTATCATTAGAAGATAGCTTAATGCGTATCTTTGGCGGTGCTCAAATTATGGCTATTATGAACACTCTTAATATTGATGAAGATATGGCTATTGAAAACAGACTCATTACCAGACAAATTGAAAGCAATCAGAAAAAAGTAGAAACCTTCCACTTTGATGCAAGAAAAAGCGTACTTGAGTATGATGATGTTATGAACCTTCAGCGTGAAAAGTTTTATGCGCAGAGAAATAAAGTGCTTGAAAATACTAACCTGCACGATGATATAGTTTATATGATTGAACGCGAAGTAGATAGACTTTTGAAAACATATATTGCACCTGGAATGAACCCCGATGAATATGTACAAGAGGATTTGGTTTCTCTTATTAAAGAAATTCACTCGGAAATACCGCAGTTATCTTATCTTCAAGTTAAAGATATTCAAGGGCTTAAATTTGATAACGTATACGCAAAAGTTAAAGATATGGCACTTGAAGCCTATAAAGAGCATGAACAAAAAACTGTTGATTTCTATAATAATGTAGCAGAACAATACAATTTAGAACATACAAAAGAAATTGCGTTCAGCGATAATAACGTAATGCGCCAGCTTGAGAAAGATTTACTGCTTAGAGTTGTCGATAACAGGTGGATTGACCACTTACATAACATTGATATGCTTCGTGACGGAATTGGATTAAGAGCATACGGTCAGAAAAATCCTTTACTGGAGTATAAAAAAGAGGCTTATGACTTATTTAATAATATGATGTATGATATTCAAAGTGAAACTGTAAAACATTTATTCCGTACTAAATTTGGAATACAAATTGTAAATCCAGAACACTTAAATGAGCCTAACGAACTGATTATGGGTGACGACAATAATAAAGAGCAGGGATTATGATATACATTTACAACTTAATTTTAATACTGTTTGCAATAATCTTATTACCTTTAATCTTGATTGCATTTATAATTCAACCAAAGTTTAGAGCAGGATTTTGGCAAAAAATCGGGTTTTATTCAAATCCTGATAAAAGTAAAAAAACTACAATCTTTCACGCTGTATCTGTGGGAGAAACAAATGCGGTTAAAGAACTTATTAAAAAGTATAAAGAACGCCACAGTGATGAAAATTTAATAATTACAACAACTACAAAAACAGGACAGGAAGTTGCTAAAAAGTCATTGTCACAATATTCAAATAAAATTACATATTTTCCTTATGATTTTTTCTTTAGCGTATACTCATTTTTAAAAACATATAATCCTGAAAAAATAATAATTGCTGAAACTGAAATCTGGCCGTGCTTTATTACTATGGCAAAAAATATGGGAATAAAAGTTTATACAGTAAACGGCAGAATTTCACCTCATTCTTATGACGGCTATAAAAGAATAAAACTCTTTTTATCACCCATAATAAACAAATACGAAAAAATATTTATGCAGTCTGACTCTGATAGAGAACGTATGATTGGAATAGGCGCTAATGCCGAAAAAACTGAAGTTATGGGCAACTTAAAATTTGATATTGATACTAATTTATCAAATGATGAAATAAAAAAGCTGTCTGATGAACTTAAAACAGACGGAGTTAGAACCTTCATCGGAGCAAGTACTCATAAAGGAGAAGATGAAATGGTTTTAACCGCCTTTAAAAACCTAAAATCTTCCCATAAAGAAGCAAAACTTCTGCTTGCTCCAAGACACCCGCAAAGATACGATGAAGTTATGGAACTTCTTAATAAATCAGGATATAAATGGGGCAGACGTTCAAACAATGCAAATTTCCAAGATACTGATATTATTCTTTTAGATACTATGGGGGAATTATCAAAATTATATTCCATTTGCCATATTGCTTTTATTGGCGGAAGTTTCTCTGAAACAGGCGGGCATAATCCTTTAGAGGCTAATATTTGGAACAAACCTGTTATTTCAGGCCCTTGTGTATTTAACTTTAAAGATGTTTATAAAATCACAATAGAAAAGAAATGTGCTGTTATTGTAAATAATCAGCAGGAATTTAATGATGTTTTACTCTCTTTTTATGATGATATAAATAAGTATATTGAATATTCAAATAATGCGAAATCTGTTTTTATTGAAAATAAAGGTGCTATAAACTACGTTTTAGATCGCATTTAAATTAATTTTTCAAAAAAAGCAATTGAGTGCGGGGCTAAAGAAATGTATGTGTATTGCTCACAAATTTGCTCATTTAAAAATTTTCCGCTGCCCCCATATTTAGTATTATCAGAATTTAAAATCTCTTTCCATTGACCTTTCGGGAACATTATTCCATGTGATTTATTAAATTCATTATCCGAGAAATTTGAAACAGAAAATATTTCATTATAAATTTTTCTGCAATATATAGCATGAATATCAGCAGACTCTTGAACAATTGTTTTTTCAATATGCCCTGAAGATAGTGCAAGATTTTTTTCACAAAGCATATTTAAGTCTGAAACATAGTCCTCCATTGCTTTATTTAAATATAAATATTTATCACAGGGCTTAACAGAAAAGAGTTTAGAATCCATAAACGCTTCAAGCCCTGGTTCATAACCTTTCTCACGCAAATAAGGTTCAGGACCCGTTGAAAATTTTCTAAAAAACTTAAAATAAGATATATCAGCAGACTCATCACCTTGAAAAATCATTTTAGCCCCAGGAATTGAGTATACTTTACCTGTAGTTAATTTTTGCATCTCAAATGCTTTTATATATGCTTTTAATACATCATCAACTGTAAAAAATTTTTCAAGAGAATTTGATTTATAAAAATTTATACGCTCATCATCAGACATATTCTCAAGCTCACCTTTTATAAGGGCTTCAAGAACTCTATGTGCAGCATGAGCCGCTAATTTACACTTCATCGTATGACAGCAATCACATACACAATCATTTAAATTTAATTCCTTTGCAACAATTTTAGCAATAAGTCTTGTTCCGTCAACATTACCAATTTCATCGTGGCTCATCGGATATTTAACTCTTGATTGTGCATCACGCAGTGAATAATCAAAATCACATAAATTCTTTTCTCTGCAATCCCAAAAGCCTAAGACAGAAGCTGCAATCTGCTTATGGAAGGGAAAATCCCATTCGCTGTCAAAACCCAAGTTAGCCAGTGATACACTGTTATTTTTTATTCTATTTATAAATTTTTCATGATTGATTTCATTTTCTTCAGTTTCATCAAAATCAAACGGTCTTGTAACTCTTACATCATTATCACGTCCGTCTTCTGCAATTAAAAATACATCAGGAGCATGATAATTAATTTCAGCAGCCATTTGCTTCATTGTGTAGTCACTGCACATAAATTTTGTCATATCTACTCTTAATCCGTCGCAGTGATAGTTTATAATCCAGTTTAGGGCAGCGCCTATTATAAAATCACGTGTATATATGCTGTTTTCATCTTTTTCATAATTAAATTTATATCCGAAACAATTTTCACCCTCTATATACGGCCCTGTTTTTTGCAGTTCAGCTATATCAGGCCCAAGATGATTAGGTACTATATCCATAATTACATTTAAATCAAGACTATGTGCATAGTCAATTAATGCTTTTAAATCATCTGGAGTACCGTATGTATGATTTGGGGCATATTTATCCACACCATCATAACCCCAATTAAAGGAATATGTATTTTCAACTGGCATTATCTCAATTGCATTAAAATGAAGTTCTTTTGAAATATGATATAATTTTTCCTTTGCAGCCTTAAAAGTTCCCTCTTTTGTAAAAGTTCCTATATGCATTTCATATATTCTAAGCGCACTAACAGGCTGTAATTTATTTGTCATATTTGACTGCCTGCTTATTCTTTTATCATTTTCATCGCACATCCACAGTTTATCATTCCAATCATAAAGTGAATGATTATATAATCTTGACCATTTAAAATACGAGTCTTGATACATAGAACATGGATCTTTAACGGCGATTTCTTCTCCATTGCGCTCTATAATATACCTGTATCGGTCATAATTCTCGACAATTCCTGCTTCAAGTTCTAATTGCCATATACCAAAACCTGTATTAATCATATCAAAAGATATTACGTCTTTATTGCGAGGTTTTACTTGGACTTTAACCATTTTTACATCAGAGAATGTAAATATTCTAAATACAACTTTACCCTCCTCAGTAAAATAAGCACCAAAATATTTACTCCAAGTGTCAAATACACACGGACTTTTTAATTGATTAACATTTTTTATATTATTATTAGGCATTTTACCTCTTATTTTAGTATTCTACATTTTTTTATTTTTGTCTATAATTACATTATGCAAATTTATGACGATTTAGTATATATTAAAAATTCATCATTAGCTTTGGGATATTTTGACGGTGTGCATTTAGGACATCAGGTTGTTTTAAATAATGCTGTTCATATTGCAAAGAAAACTAATAACCCCTCTAGTGTTATTACCTTTAAAGAACATCCTTTAAACTACCTTTCAGATGTTCATATTCCGCAGATTTTAACTATTGATGAAAGACTTGAAAAGTTGTCATTGCTTGATATAGACAATGTTATTTTGCTTGATTTTAATAAATACTCACATATTAAGGCAGCTGAGTATTTAGAAAATGTTTTAATTAAATATTTTTCGCCTATTGCAATTACTACAGGATTTAATCATAGCTTTGGATTTAATAAAGAGGGCAACAGCAAATTTTTAAGCTTAAATAAGGATAAATACGGTTACAAGTATTTTGAAGTCCCGCCTTTAGTTATTGATGAAAATATAGTAAGCTGTTCTGTTATAAGAAATAAAATTCAATTAGGTGATTTTCAAAGTGCAGCTAAACTTTTAGGATATAATTTTTTTATTCGAGGCACAGTTATAAAAGGTGATCAAATCGCTTCAAAATTAGGGTATCCAAGTGCTAATATACACTATGACGAGAATAAAGTTACAATCCCGCACGGTGTTTACTATGTTATAGCTAGTCTTAACGGTAAAAAATACAACGGAATATTAAACCACGGCTATGCGCCAACATTTGATAATGAGGAAAAATTAAAGACGGAAATCCATATTATTGATTTTAATCAAAATATATACGGCAAAAATATTCAAGTTGAATTTATTGCTAAAATAAGAAATCAAAATAAATTTTCAAACACGGAAAAATTAAAAGAACAAATAAAGCGAGATATAGCCTTTGCGCAAATTTATCAATATTTTTTGCAAGGCCGCAATGATATAAGTTTAAAAAGATTTAATAACGGACTTTAATATTTTTTTTCATTATTGTAAAATCAATATATAAAAAATTTCAAGGAGAAAAAATGACAAATATAATTGAAGGAATGTTGACTGCTGGAAATGAAAAATACTGTATAGTAATTGCAAGATTTAATGAATTTATTGGTTCAAAATTGTTATCAGGTGCTGTTGATGAGCTTACAAGGCACGGTGTTAACCAAGATAATATAGATATAATTTGGGTGCCAGGCGCTTTTGAAATACCTTTAATAGCAAAAAAAGCGGCTAAAACTGGAAAATATGCTGCAATTATTACTTTAGGTGCAGTTATTAAAGGTTCAACATCTCATTATGATTATGTTTGTGCCGAAGTTTCAAAAGGAGTTGCACATGTTTCACTTGAAACCAATTTACCTGTTATATTTGGAGTTTTAACCTGCGATAATATTGAACAAGCAATAGAAAGAGCAGGCACAAAAGCAGGCAACAAAGGTGCTGATGCTGCTAAATCAGCTATTGAAATGGCTAATTTGAGTTCTAAAATTTAATTTTATATTATACTTTTTAACTCCACCTTAACATCATTGTTATTGATGTTTCCTTTTAGATTAACTCTAAACGCACTTTCATCTTTAGGGTTAGCTACTATTTCAGGTACTAATTTAAGTTTATCTGTATATAAATCTTTTGTTTTTTCAGGTCTTAATACAGCTTTAACTATCCAAGAAAGCGGAATAAACAGTATCCTTATTCCTTTTTGTGCTGATTTATTGTATTTTCCATAAAGTCTTAACTCTGCATCCTGCTTTTTAATATTATATTTTCCCTCAATATACAATCCTAAATATTTCTGACTTGAAGTTAATTTAATATTGTTTAAATCATAATTATACATATCAAAACTGCCAGATATATTAGAGCTCAATGATTTTGCTTTTGTAATATCAACATTAATAATATTTTTTACCTTGAATTTTATAGGCCGTTTTATTTTTCTTGATTTTTTAATCATAAATTCTCTGCTGCCAAGTTTTAATAAATAACCGTCAGCAATGCTAAATTTAATATGTGCCTTAACATCATCAAAATTGTCTTTAAGGTTAGCATGAACTTTTGCACAAGCTACACCATGTATTTGGTTTGGAAGATTAAACATTTTTGATGCCACTATATCAGAATTAATATTTTCTGCAGTAAAATCAACTTGTGATGAGTCATTATTAAAATTGTGCCTGCCAGAAGCTGACATTTTTCCGTCTGCAAAATTAACTTCAGGCATTGAAAATTTGAAAACTCCTCTTTTTAAACTGCCTTGAAGCAATACATCTTTTAAGATCACTCTGTTATGAGATATTTTTCCAAGCTTAACCTTCCAATTATCTATATCAATTTTTATATCTTCAACTTTATCTGCTATATCAATATCAACATTTTTATTGTTATTACTGTTATTTTTGCTATTTTTTATTGAAATACTATCAATAAATAAATCCATATTATATATATGAACTCTGTCATTAAAATCATTCAAGGCACTGACAGTCCAATTAAAATCAGAATCTTCATAACTACCTGAAGCTGTTATTTTTATAATATTGTCATTAGCATTTACATAAGAATTTTTTATTTTAAATTTTTTATATCTTGTATTTTTTAAACTAAAATCACCAGTTAATTGATTTTTTTTAGCGTCATAATAGACATCTCCGTCAAATTCACCGCCTGATACATATTTTCCAAATGAACCTGTAACTGAAACAGGAGCATATCCGTTGGTTTTACAGTTCAAATTTTGAAGAGCAAATACACCGTTTTCTTTTTTAAATAAACCATTACCTATTAAAATTTTATTAATATTCGCTCCTTCAACAAGCGAATAATCATACTCTGTAACAGTAATAATATCTCCGTCTTTTAAGGTTCTAACAAATAAACGCCTGTTTTTATCCTTCATACCTAAATATGCGTCTTTATAGTAAATATCAGAGCCTTTACTAAGTTTTAGTAAATAATTTACATTAACCTTTTTATTTTTTACAAAATAATTTACAGAAGTTTGCGCAATATTTTCTATTTTAAAATCTGGGATATAAGTCTTTACAAAGTTATTATTAAGACTAGCCCTTACAATTCCGCTTACTGTCTGTTTAGAAGTAGCAAGATTTTTCAATTCAAAACTTGAATATAATTTTTCACCGCCAATTGTACCGTATGCATGCGACTCTATATGCCTATCGTTAAAATAAAATATTGCATCATCAAAAACTATTGGTACATTATATAAAAGTGATACTGCTGATAATTTTTTTGCATGGCATTTCCCGTATAATCCTGACTTTTTATATATCAAATCAACATCAACTGTTCCAGAAAAATCTTTAAAATTTTCTATAAAAACTTTATCCTTCTTTTTTAATTTTTGAAACGATAATAAAGTTTCTTCAAGTTCTTTAATAGGTACATCACTACCTTTTATTAGTATTTGATAATTTTGTAAACCTAAGATTTTACCC
>CANQRT010000026.1 GCA_947626325.1 Candidatus Gastranaerophilales bacterium
ACAAAAGAGGCATATTTAAAACTTGCCAATTTTTATAAAAATAAAATAAACCCATATACAATAGCAATAACGGGCAGCAGCGGAAAAACTACCGTTAAAGAAATGATGTACAGCGTTTTTAAAAATGCGGGCGAAACAGTTAAATCTTTGCTCAATCATAACAATGAAATCGGCTTATGCCAAACAATATCAGCTATAAATGAACAGACAAAATATTTAATTGTTGAAATGGGTATGAGAGGTTTTGGCGAAATTGAACTGCTTTCAAAATATACTCAGCCTGATATTGGAGTTATTGTTAATGCGGGAAGTGCTCATATCGGCAGACTTGGCTCTCTTTTAAATATTGCAAAAGCTAAATTTGAAATAGCTAAATTCCTTAAATCTGACGGGGTTTTAATTGCTCACGATAACCCGTTAATCCGACAAATTAATGATAATAAACACAATACAATTTATTTTTCCTTAAATGATAAAAATCTTGAAATAATAGAAATGACTTCAAATTCCTGCCGTTTTAAATATAAAAATAACGAGTATAAATTAAATGCTGCAGGCGAACATAATATCCAAAATGCACTAGGGGTTATAGAAGCAGGCTTATTCGCTGGTTTAAATCCTGATATAATTGCAAAAGGATTAAAAGAATTTACTCCGATTGAAAAAAGGTGGGATATAGAAGATATTAATGGATTTAAAATTATAAATGACAGTTACAATTCTAACCCTGAATCCGTTAAAGCTGCAATAAAAACATTTTTAACCCTAACTCCAAAGCCTAAATCACTGGTTTTAGGTGATATGGGAGAATTAGGACTTAACGAAGAAGAATACCACAGTGAAACAGGCAGATTTATTGATAATTTTGAATGCGATTATGTTTTAACTACAGGCGAACTTGCTAAATTTATAAAACCTCAAAAGGTTAAAACCATTCATTTTGAGAGTAAAAAAGAACTCGCCGAGTTTATACAAAATAACCTGCCAAAAAATTCAAATATATTGTTAAAAGCCTCAAGATTTATGAAGTTTGAAGATATTATAACGGAGCTTAAAAATGGGATTTAATATTTTAATAATTGTTGCATTACTTGTATCATTTGTATTAACGCTTTTATTCGGGGTTGTATATATTGATTTTTTAAAGAAAAAAATGTATACACAATATATTCTTGAGGATGCACCCGAAAATCATGCTAAAAAAGCAGGAACTCCCACAACTGGCGGAGTATTTATTGCCGTTTCAATAATAATGGCTTCTATTGCTGCTTTAACAATGAACCAAAGTCTTACAACTTCTGCAATGATAGTGTTAATGTCTTTTTTATTTTTTATGCTGGCAGGTTTAAAAGACGATCTAGGAAAAATTAAACATAAAGAAAATAAAGGAGGCTTAACTCCTCGCAACAAACTGTTTTTTCAAATAGCAATAGCTCTTTTACCGTCAATATATATGACCTTAAGCGGTCAAACATATTTAGGGTTTGGAAATTATAATATTGATTTACACTATTTTTATCCTATATTTGCAATATTTTTTATAACAGGAGTATCAAATGCCGTTAATTTAACCGACGGGATAGACGGTCTTGCCTCAGCCAACTGTGCTGTTGCAATGAGCGCTGTTGCGATTATCTGTGCACTAACTGGGCAAATTGATTTAGCAATAATCTCTGCTGCTGTAACAGGCGCTTCTATTGGATTTTTATATTTTAACAAATATCCCGCCAAAGTATTTATGGGCGATACAGGTTCTTTATCACTCGGCGGGCTTTTAGGCACTCTTGCTGTTATGGGGAAATTTGAACTGCTTATTTTATTTATCGGATTTGTTTTCTTTTGCGAAACAATGTCTGTTATTATTCAAGTTACAAGTTTTAAATTAACGGGTAAAAGAGTGTTCAAAATGAGTCCTATTCATCACCATTTTGAACTTTGCGGCTGGAGTGAGAATAAAATTGCCTTGGTATTTGCCTCTGCAACCTTTATTATGTGTTCACTTGGATTATTATTATTTAAAATATTATGGTAGGAATTATGAAAAGAAAATGGATAGATAAAAAAGTATTAATATTAGGATTATCAAAAAGCGGAATTTCTGCAGCGAAATATTTATCCTCGCGCGGGGCAGATTGTTATATTACAGAATTTAAACAGAGCGAAGATAAAGAACTTATTGAAGCATTAGAAAAAGAGGGAATAAAAGTAGAAACAGGCAAACACAGTGAGGGATTCATTAATGACTCTTATATAGCAATTACAAGCCCTGGTGTACCGCCTAAAAGCGAGATTTTTTCAAGGTTAAAAGAAAAAAATATTCCCGTAATTGGTGAAGTAGAGCTTGCTTATTTAGAGTCTAATTCTCCTTTTATTGCAATAACAGGAACAAACGGTAAAACAACAACAACCTTTTTAACCTCTCACATATTATCAAGTGAATACAATGCGCCTGTATGCGGAAATATTGGAGTTCCCCCTACATCACTCCTTGAAAAAAATCCCGACTACCTTGTTTGCGAAGTAAGCTCATTTCAGCTTGCTACAGCTCCAACCTTTAAACCGCAAATAGCTTGTTTCTTGACTTTTACTCCCGATCATATAGATTGGCACGGCGGACTTGATAAATATTTTGAAGCTAAAATTAGTTTATTTAAGGACTACAAACAGCCAGCTTACGCTGTATTTAACGGTGCGGATGAAACAATATACAAGTTCGCTCAATCATACGGCGGTGAAAAATTTATTTATTCAAAAGAACTCGATAAAAACTGCTGTTATATAAAAAATAACGCTATTTATTTTAAACGCATACAAGAGGAAGAAATTATAAAGCTAAATGAAATACCGCTCGTTGGTGAACACAATTGGCAAAACACTATGTGTGCAATAATTATAGCTAAATTAACAGGAGTTTCAAACGAACACATAAAAGAACAAATAAAATCTTTTAAACCTGTAGAGCATAGAATTGAATTTACTGCTGAAATCAACGGGAAAAAGTTTTATAACGATTCAAAAGCAACAAATCCAGAAGCCTCATTTGTTGCAATAAAAGCATTTGAGGGCAAATCTTTAACATTAATTGCTGGCGGACGTGATAAAAATACTGATTTAACAGAATTTTGCACTAATTATATCAACAAATACGTAACAACAGTAATATTAATCGGCGAAGCTGCTCAAAGATTTAAAGAAAATATGGAAAACAACGGATTTAATAATATTATAACGGCAGGTTCTCTGCAAGAAGCAATAGATATTTCAATTACTCTCAATAACGAAATAGTCTTGCTCTCACCAGCCTGCGCAAGTTACGACATGTTTAACAGCTATGAACACAGAGGAGAAGTCTTTAAAGAATATGTCAAATCCAAATTATAGTAATATAAATCAACGGCAAAATACAACCGTAATATTGTCAGGATACGACACTAAACTGACATTTATAGTTTTATTCCTTATAATAATAGGCTTTTTAGCTATATTCTCCGCAGGAGCACCTAAATGTATAATACAAGGCACTTATTCAACTTATTTCGTAGTAAGACAATTTATCTGGTTTGTATTAGGTTTTATAGCAATGACCGCTATCAGTAAAATCAATTATAAATCACTGGATAAGTTGTCAATACCTTTTGCATGGATAATAGTGGCTCTACTGGTTTGTGTTCACCTGTTTGGAACAACTGTTAATGGTGCTACAAGGTGGCTGACCATAGGCCCTATTCAGTTTCAGCCGTCAGAAGCTGCTAAATTATCAGTTATAATGCTTTTAGCAAGTACTTTTTCTCGTAATATAAACATATTTGACGGCAGACAGCTTAAATATTTTATCCCAATATTAGTAATGATAGCTTTAATATTTAAACAGCCAAACTTAAGTATGGTAATTATACTTTTAGCTTCATCAATGTTTATGTACTTTGCAGCTGGCGGCAGCCTGAAATTAATCGGAAGTGCAATCGGCTTTGGTGCTGTAGGATTAAGTTTTGCACTTCAATCTTTCCAAAAACAAAGAGTTGAAACATGGCTGCACCCTGAACAAGATCCGTATGGAGCTGGTTATAACATAATACAATCAATGATGGCTTTCGTTGCAGGCGGTTTTTTTGGCGAGGGCTACGGGAATTCCAGACAAAAACTCGGCTGGCTGCCAGAAGGACATACGGATTTTATTTATGCCGTTTTTGGCGAGGAGTTTGGATTTATCGGCTGTATACTAATAATAGGACTGTTCTTAGCATTTTTACAACGAGGACTTTTAATATCAAATAAATGTGAGGATGTTTTTGGTAAACTTCTTGCCGCTGGTATTACCATTTCTATTACTTTCCAAGCATTTATAAACATCTGTGTATCAAGCTCTATGCTTCCTGCAACAGGTGTTCCGCTCCCATTTATAAGCTATGGCGGTACCTCGTTATTTATTACAATGTGTATGATTGGTGTTTTGTTAAATATTTCTAAAAAAAGAATAAGAAGGTTGCCAAATGTCGAAAGATAAAACATATTTTATTTCTGGCGGAGGTACTGGCGGACACATTTATCCCGCTTTTACCATTGTTGAAAAATTATTAAAAGATGTTGATACAAAAAAAATTTATTTTATCGGGAATAAAAATAATCTCGAATTTGAAATATCAAAAAACTATCCAGAGGTTGAGTTTTTACCCGTTAATATTACAGGTATGCCAAGAAAACTTACACCTGCTTTTTTTAAGTGGACTATACAGCTCATAACGGCATTCTTTACCGCAAAAAAGTATTTAAAAAAGTACAATCCAGATGCAATATTTACTACAGGCGGATACGTATCAGCTCCTATTGTTTTAGCAGCTAGAGCTATAAATAGACCTTATATGATACATGATTGCGACTCTGTTCCTGGTTTGGTTTCAAAAATAGCAGCACCTTATGCTAAAATAGTCTCCGTTGCTTTTGAAAATTCCAAAAATATATTAAAATCAAACAATATTATTTATAACGGTAATCCTGTCAGAGAAGCATTTTTCACCGTTACTAAAGAACAGGCAAGAAATAAACTAAATATTGAGCAAAATAAAACTGTTATATTTGCAATGGGAGGCTCTCAAGGCGCTAAAACAATTAATAACGCTATGATAAAAATATTAAAACAGTTAAGTCAAATTGCTTATGTAATCTTACAAACAGGCAAAAAAAATTATGAACAGGTTTGCGCTGAGCTCAGCTCAATCTACCCAGAATATAAAGAAAATAAAAACATTCTTGTAGCTCCTTATTTTGATGAAATGGTATATCCGCTAAAAGCAAGCGACGTAGTAATTGCAAGAGCAGGCTCTGTTAGTTTAACAGAGATTTTACAGTGCAATCTGCCTTCTATTCTTGTTCCATACCCTTATGCAGCGCAGGATCATCAAAGAAAAAATGCAAGAGAAATGACAAATAAAGGGGTTTCACTATATCTTGAAGATGCAGAGTGTAATGAAAATAATCTTTTAAATATGATTTCTCAAATCATTACAGATGAACGAACTTTAAATACAATGCGGGATAATATAAGCAAATTAACTAAAACCAATCCTGCCGACGAAATAGTTAAACAATTAAAAAGTATAATGCAATGAACTACGACCAAGCAATAAAATTACTAACATCCCAAGGAAAATTTCAAATAAATTTAAGCCTTGAAAGAATAGAAGCCGTAACAAAACTTTTAGGCAATCCGCAGGATAAATTTAAAATAATTCACATAGCGGGAACTAACGGAAAAGGCTCTGTTTGCGCAATTATTGCAAATATATTAAAACACGGCGGTTACAAAACAGGTCTTTATACAAGCCCTCATCTTGTAAATTATACAGAACGAATTAAAATTAACGGAAATGAAATATCCAAAGCGGATTTTAGCAAATATATTAGTGAAATATGCACGCTCGCCGAAAAAAATAACATAAATTTAACCGAGTTTGAAATTCTGACTGCCGCAGCTTTTAAGTATTTTGCCGATAATAATATTGATTATGCGGTAATAGAAACAGGTTTAGGCGGAAGATTTGATGCAACAAATGTAATAAAAAGTCCATTATTAAGCATAATTACATCAATATCATTTGACCATACCGACAGGTTAGGTAATACCATTGAACAAATTGCAGGTGAAAAAGCAGGAATAATTAAAGAAAACTCAATCGTGATTGTTTCAAAAGATAATAAGGGTTATGAAGTCATTAAAAAAACCGCACAGGAAAAGCATTCAAAATTAATAACGGTTAATAAAGATATTGAAACCGCATTTGAAAACGGAAATAATTATGCAATCATTAACGAAAATAAATATCCTTTCCCGCTTTTAGGATTGTATCAAAAGAAAAATCTTGCTCTTGCACTTTGCGCAATAAATTACATAAATAATATAACCGAAAATGCAGTAATAGAGGGGCTTAAAACCCTAAAATGGAGTGCAAGACTTGAATATAAAAAAGATAAAAATTTACTTATAGACGGCGCACATAACCCTGACGGCGCACTTGAGCTTAAAAAAAGTCTTGATTATTATTTTAAAAATCAAAAAAGAATTTTTATTTATTCCTCTTTAAAAACCAAAGATTATAAACAGATTTCTAATATTTTATTTAATGATGAAGATGAAGTGTATTTTTATGAATTCAATCATAAAAACAAATTAAGTTTTGATGAATTTAAACAATCAGCAAAACAATTAAAGCATTTATATAAATTTACTCCCTCAATGCTTGATAATTTAATGCAAAAAGACTGCCTTAAAATAGTAACGGGCAGTCTTTATATGATTGGTGAATTGTATCCGAAATTATGATTTTAACGGTACAATAATTTTTAATTCATGTCCATCTTCTACCTTAGAAATATTAGCGATATCAGCATTTTCTGGCAGAATAAAATCTTGTGAAAAAGATATATCATTTTCATAATTTTTATCTTTAACTTCAGATTGGCCAAAAACAGTAAGTTTTCTGCCTTTTACGTTATAATTAACTTTGTTTTCATCATTTTGAAAAGGTTTTAAGCCTACTTCAACTACAAAATTATTATCATCAATTTCAGACTCAACCTTAACACTATCCATCATAAATAATGGCATAGCAAGATTGCGGTCTTTTATTTTAGGCATTTTAGGCATATCCATACGTTTAAACGCTTTATCAAATGCATCCATATCCTGTTTATACATTTTATCCATATCATGAAGCATTTTCTTTTCCAATTTCATCGGAGGAATATGCGGCGGTCTGAACCTGCGTTCTGCTATTTGGTCAAACACCATATAAAACGCTAACAGTCCGCCTAAAAATCCTCCGAGCAAAGCGCAAAGACACATTTTCCATGCATTTTTAGCACATTGCTCATGTTTGTTTTCATTTGTGTAGTTGTTTTCTTCCATATTATTGCCTTTCTTTCTGCTTAACTGCCTTGCCTGCGCTAACGCAGGGCAGATTTATTCACCTATACAATTATTTAAATATTCTATTGTATCTAACTTATTATCATACAGAAATTTTAAAAAATACAAATAGTTAATGTCATGCGACGACACGGTAATATTTATTTCAAACCCGTCAGAACAAAAAGGTTCATAATCATATATTACATAACTGTTATATTTACTTTTCCACTCTTTTTTATCAATAAGGCAGTTATTTTCTAACGCCGTTTGCTCAAGCCACGGAATAATATCTTTTGATACATTTTTAAATTCTATTTGGCTTCTCTGATTTAATCCGTTAATGTACTTTTCTACCAGCATTTTTTCTATACCCCGTAATGACTTATTTACACACTTCCATATCCCAAATTATCCTCGGGATATATTCAGTTTAAATTTATTTTAATTACAATAAAATAGACCAACGTATAATATACTTACTATATTTTCGGGCTATTTTTTGTGAATAAAAATAAAATTTCATATTTTATACTAAATCAAAATAGTTATTATTAAAGCGTTTTAGCCCCGATATAAAGAATATATTAAAAAAACAGGATTTTTTATTTTTTGCTTTATAATAAAATCGGAAGTTATAAACAATAATCAGAAGGGGCATATAATGAATACAGTTTTATTACCGATTGATGAATATTTAACAAAGTTAGAAAATGCAGATAATAATATAAAAAATGAAATCGAAAACGAACTTGTAGATATGGGCAAAGATGCCGTACCTTCTCTTGTAAATTCTCTGCAAGTTGTAAAAGGTAAAACCAGAGGCGTTGTAGCTATGGTTCTTATTAGAATTGGCTCATCTTCTATTGATTACCTTAAAAAAGCTGCTAAATCAAACAGCGACTTCGAATGGATTGCTAATTATTTAATTAAAGAAATCGAAGGTATTGCAGCTTAATAAAATTAATTTAAAAGTATATAAAAAGACTAATGTAAAAAACATTAGTCTTTTTTGTAATAAAAGGGTGCAACTGCTTGACTTTAAATTAATACTTAGACTATCATGGCATTGTAGAGGGAAAGGATTGGGTTTTATAAATGAGAAATTCATCAATTTACAGGTCTAATATATCAGATGAAAAAATTGCGTTTTTGTCTGAAATAAAAAACCAGAAAGAATTAAATCAAGAAGATAACACTCCGAAAGCATATAAAAGACAAGGTAAACAAAAAGAACTTGACCTGTTATGGCAAAACTTTAAAATTAACCCAAAAGAAGAAAAATCTCCAGGTATTTATTTATTAACGGGATTTATTACAGGGGCTTTATGTATATTTATTATGAACGGAATATTAAGTATCAGTTCTAATATATCATCAGTATCAAGCGAGCCTTCAGTATTAGGTCAGCCAAAATACGAAAAGAAAATTTCTAGAAAAGATACTCTGCCTCAAATTAATCAACAAGTTACGGTTATTCCTGCTGCTAATACAGTAAGTAATGAAAATAAAATTCCAACTTTTGAAACCTATACGGTTAAAAGCGGTGATTCCATGAGCAGTATTGTTTATCGTTTTTACGGCAAGTATGACCCTAATAAAGTTGAAAAAATCAAGCAGGCAAACAATTTAGCAAGTGCTCACAAACTTTCTATCGGGCAAAAACTTGTTATTCCGCTAGATTAAACTTAAATATGTAATTTGTTTATTACCGTAGTTTTTTGTTTTAATTAAATTAAATTTTTCATGATTTATTATTTTATCCGCAGGATGTTCTAAAATTATTATTCCCTGCGGATTTAATATATTATTATTTATTATTACCTCAAGCGATTTTTCATATAAATCCGACTCGTAAGGCGGGTCTATAAATATTACATCTGCTTTTGAACCTAGTTTAATAACATTTTTTAACGCATCACCAAAATATATATTTGCTTTTAAATTAAGACTTTTATAACTCTCCTGCAAAGCAAGCGCTGTTTTTCTGTCCTTTTCAAAACACACAGCCTCAAACCCGCGTGATATTGCTTCTAAGCCTATTATCCCGCTACCTGCAAATAAATCATAAAAAACTTTACCTTTAAAATCAAACATTGAAGCAAGTGTATTAAATATTCCCTGCCGTGTTTTTGATAATGTCGGTTTGATATTATCATAATCTGCCGTTTTTATTTTTCTTGAATTATATATTCCGCCTGTTATTTGCATAATTATAATTCTATAACATTACTTGGAAGCGGTGTATCTTTTTTATCGTAAAGTTTAACACTGCCAATTATATTTGACCACTGAGCAAACATATTCTGTGAATAATGAGGCATTTTATTTGTATAAATTACTAAAATTACACCTTCATTTCCTTGAAATGCCCTTTCTACAGTGCAGGTGTTCTTTTTTTGACTACACCAAGTAACCATAGCTTCATTAAAATCGTGTTTTATATATTGTGGTTCAATATCAGGATAATTTGTCCTATCTTTACCAAGCTGTTTATGTAAAATTGTCATTGGCGCTATATCTCTATTATTTAGTGCTTTTTCTGTAAACACAAGCATTTCGGTATAATTTTCAGCGGTTTGATTATAAGGCACATAGCTTTTTTTTGCCTCTAACCCGTCTGGGCTTGGTACTTTATGCCATCCGTCATTAGGAAAATCAAATTCTATAATATCTTTAGCATAACATATCATTTGAAATAAAAATAAACTCATTAAAACAAATAAAAACTTTTTCATTATATTAACTCCCATGCGGGTTTTTCATTCGCCGCAATAATTTCAATATCTTCATCTTTTAAAATATTTTGGAATATTTCCACAACAAAACGCTCGCTGTGAAAATGACCTAAATCAATTATTGTCATCTTATTAGCGCTTAATGCCTGATGATGTTTTAAATCACCTGTTATGAATACATCTATACCTATTTTTTCTAATTCTTGTATAAATTCAGATCCGCTTCCTGAACAAAATGCTATTGAGCGATAGGTTTTACGATGACTGTTAACAACTCTCACACTTGGCAGACTGAATACAGTTTTAAGTGTAGATATTAATTTTGAAAAGTTTTTTTCTTTATCAAACTGTTTATATTTTATAAATTCAAATGCCGTATCTAACTCAGTATATCCACATTTTTCAGCTAAATATTCGCTTACTCCGCCCTGAGCTATATCTAAATTTGTATGCGCTGAATATATTTGAATATTATTTTTTATAGCTTTTATTATAAAAGGAGCTTCTATTGACTTTATACCAGTAAAAAATACAGGATGATGAGATAAAATCAGCTCGCATTTATTTTTTATTGCCTCATCCACCGTTGAAGGTGTTACATCAAGCGCTAAAAGCACTTTATTTATATCTTCTATCCCTAAATTTATCTGCCAGCCCGAGTTATCCCATTTCTGACATGTAGATAATGGTGCAAATTCTTCTATCTTTTTTATTATCTTATTTACCTGTTCCATAAATATATTCCCAAATCTCGTATGCTGCTTTATTTTTATCCGTCTTATCAATATGATAAATTTTATTCTCTTTATTTATTATATACAATTCATTAAAATTTGACGAGAAGCCTATATCTTTTTGTGAAACATCATTAGCGCAAATGTAGTCACAATTTTTATTTTTAATTTTTTCTTTTGCATTTTCAATTAAATTTTCGCTTTCAGCGCAAAACCCTATAACAGTTTGATTAGATTTTTTTATTGCACACATCTCACGCAGAATATCAGGATTTTCAATCAGCTCTATAGTTAACCCCGCACCTGTTTTTTTTATCTTTCCGTTAACTTTATTTTTCACCCTGTAATCGCTGACAGCCGCTGCCATTGCCAGTATATCAGAATTTACAAAGTCCGATTTGACGGCATTATACATTTCATCTGCACTTTTAACATTTATAACCTTATAGTTTCTTTTTGCTTCTACAGTTGAAATTAAGACAACCTCAGCCCCAAGAGAACTTGCACTATCTGCAAGAGCTAAACCCATTTTCCCAGAACTGTTATTGCCTATATATCTTGCGATATCAATATCTTCTTTTGTTCCGCCAGCTGTGACAATAACTCTTTTACCTTTTAATATCTGCTCTGGTAACAAAACCTGCTTTGCAGTTTCAAAAATTTTGTTAATATCAGCTAATCTTCCATTCCCCTCTGTACCGCAGGCAAGATAGCCGCTTTCTGGCTCTACAACCTTTACTCCACGTGATTTTAGAGCCTCTATATTCTTTTGAACCGCAGGATTTTCCCACATGCCTGTATTCATACAAGGTGCAATAATAACAGGCTTTTTATATGCGCAATATATTGAAGTTAAAAGATTATCACAAATTCCAAGTGTTAATTTTGCAATTGTATTGGCGCTTATTGGGGCAATTACAAAAATATCGCTTTCATCACACAATGCAATGTGTTCAGGTTTAAAATCTTTTATTTCAAATTGTTCAACATACAATGGATTTTGGCTCAAGGTTTCAAGTGTAGTTTTTGTAACAAAATTCAGCGCATTAGGAGTAACAACAACCTGCACCTGCGCGCCGTTTTTCTTAAATAACCTTATAAGCTCGCATACCTTATATGCTGCGATAGCACCCGTTATTCCCAATAAAATTTTTTTACCCGTTAACATCATAAGCCTTTTTTCTTATTAAATATTTCCTGCAAGCATTTTAGTGCTTCATCAAGGTTATCATTTACAATTTTATAATCAAAAGATTTACCTGCCTCAATTTCTCTTTCAGCTTCATTTAAACGTTTTTTTACCGTTTCTTCATCCTCTGTATGTCTTCCCCTCAGCCGTTCTTCCAATATTTTAAGCGAGGGAGGCATAATAAAGATACTAACAGCTTCTTTCATTTTTTCTTTTACCTGTTTTGCACCCTGCACATCTATTTCAAGTATTAAATCAATACCTTTTGCAAGAGTTTTTTCAACAAAACTTTTTTTTGTCCCGTAATAATTTCCGCTAAATCTCGCCCATTCAAGAAATTCATCATTCTTAACCGACGTTTCAAATTCTTCTTCACTAACAAAGAAATAATTAACCCCGTTTATTTCGCCTAACCGCGGCTGACGTGTTGTTGCTGATACAGATAATATTATCTGCGGATTATTTTCAAGAAACTTCTTTAATAAAGTTCCTTTTCCTACACCCGAACACCCAGATATTATATATAAATGACCTGCCATTTTAGAATTTTCCTATAATCCATCCGTGTATATCATTATATACAATAAACACCATTAAGACTATCAGTAAATAGAAAAATAAATTACTTAAAACCTCAACAAATTTTTTGCTGACAGGTCTGCCTGTTACTTTTTCTATTATTAAAAACAATAAATGTCCGCCGTCTAAAGCAGGTATAGGGAGTATGTTTATTAATGCAAGATTTAACGAAATCATTGCGGTTAACAGTATTCCCTCAAATAAACCTTTATATGCAATAAGCTCTGTACCTATCTTAGTTATTGCAATAATTCCGTTCATTTCGCTCATCGGAATATTTCCCGTAAATAATTTTCCTAGTGTATAAACCATAAACCCCATATTGTAATTTACATACTTATTTGTTCCTTTTATTACAGATATAAGATTATCAGTCTTTGCATAATTTTCACTGTATGACTGCTCAATACCAAGCATTCCCTCACGTGAAGAATATACGGGTTTTAATTTAATTTGTTCATTATTTCTTAAAACTACAATTGAAATCGGCTTTCTTGTATCAGATATAGCTTTTGCTATATCACTTAACGAGATATCTGCTTCTAATTTATAACTGCCACTATAATTAATTTTATCACGCAGTTCTTTTTGTGAGTCTGATAAGGCGATTTCATTTGGTTTATATTTTCCTATTCCCAAAATATTATCCAAAGTTAAATTTATAGGTTCTTCATCAGTAAATACAGGTAATTTTATAGTATTTCCCGATTTTATAATATCATCTGCCTTATATTGAGGATTTAATTTAATTAATTCATCAAGTTTTTTTTCTGCTGTTTTAGGATTAATAAACCCGTCAAATTCTTTGGAATAATTGAAAAATTTATTTAACGCAATGGGATAATTAATTTTTAAGCCATTGATTGAATAAATAATATCTCCTTTTTGAATTCCCGAAGTTTTTATTGACTCGACAGCAGAGGGAGCAAATCTTTCAAAGCGAACCGTAAACGTATTTTCGGGTAAATGTTTCCATATTAATCCCGTAAAAAATATTAAAATATAAGCAAGAATAACATTGCATATAACACCAGCCGAGATAACAAAAGCTCTTTGCCCAACAGTTTTATTGCAAAATCTTAAAGGCGAGTCCATAGGCAGGTCACAATCCTGCTCATCATCAGGAAATGAAACATAACCGCCGAGTAAAAACGCATGAATTAATATTTCTGTTTCGC
>CANQRT010000027.1 GCA_947626325.1 Candidatus Gastranaerophilales bacterium
ATCAGTTTCTTTTTTGCCCTAAGTGCTCTATGCTCATCCCCTTCTATTATTTCTTTGCCGAGTTCTTCCTCCTCTTTGCGCTTTAACAGTTTGGTTTTGCCTATATCTTTTAAATACATCTGCAAAATATCATCTTTAAAAACTACATTGTTAAATGTTGATATTTCTTCTTCCTCATTTTCTTCTTCTAAGTTAATATAATTTTCTTCCAAATCAAAATCGTCAAGATATTGAATACTCATAACACATCCTCTCACTCTCAATTATTTCATCTGACGGGAAAAGATAGTTTGAGTTCCGAATTTTAAAAAAATGTTACGAGAGTTAACTATTAGTTTGTTTTGCAATCTCCCTGTTTCATTAAGGTTGTAACAGACCTAATAATCTTAAAATATTTGAACCAAATAATAATATTCCAACTATAATGCTTATTCCTGCTGAAAGTAAAACCATACCTGCAGACATATCCTTAGCCATTTCAACAAGTTTAGAATAATTATTTTTATAAACAGCATCAAGCGTAAATTCTATAACAGAATTTATTAACTCTGAAATCATAACTATTGCAATCATAACAAGCAAAATGCAGATATCTGTAATACTAAAACGCAGCAACATTGCCAATAAAAGTACAACTATAGCAAATAAAAATTCAATAACAAAGTTACGCTGTGAGCTTAAAGCTAATCTTAAACCATGAATAGCATTATTAATACTTTCTTTAACACTTGAGGATTTAAATTTTGTCATAAAATTTCTGCCTTTGCTTTATTTTGCCAATTGACCATAAAATTATAATCATTTTCGCTTTGGTGGTCAAAGCCTAATAAATGCAAAATACCATGAGAAATTATATAATACAATTCATCAATGAACTCTTTATTATTTTCTGTTGCTTGAGTTTCAATTTTATCAAGAGAAACAATAATTTCGCCCAAATTAATTTCTCCATCAATAATAAATCTTTCTTCAAGCGGGGAGTCTGCAAATATTGCAAAAGTTATAACATCTGTGGGAGTGTCTTTTTGGCGGTATTCCTTGTTAATTTTTTGTATTTCTTCATTATTGGTAAAAACTATATCAAAAGAAATTGTGTTAAATTTGTGTAGTTTAAGGCAGGAATTTTCAAATATTTCATTTTGCTCAATAATAAAATTTGTCATTTTAACTGCATCATTATACACTTTGATTTCATCAAGTTTTTTATTTGCAGTATCGTTTAAATGCTCTATAAAAATATTAATTTGAGTCATTTTATTTAATTTCATCTTTGTTTTTTAAGTCTTCAATGCTTTCTTGATATTTAATTCTTTTGTGGAAAACAGAACGCAAGACTCTTGATAATGTTTGCGCAATAACTTTTATATCTTTTAAAGTTAGAGGACTTTCGGAAAGCTGATTATCGTCTAATCTGTCTTTTATTATTTTATTGATAAGATTATCAATTTCTTCTTGTGATTGGTCTTTAAGAGTTCTTGAAGCGGATTCTACTGCATCTGCAATCATTAAAATAGCAGTTTCCTTGCTGTTTGGTCTTTGACCTGTGTATCTGAATTGTTCTTCTTTAACATTTTCAGCACCTTCTTGCGCAACCGCCTGATTATAAAAATAACTTGCAAGTGAATCACCGTGGTGCTGGATTATGAAATCTTGTATTATTTCTGGAATATTATACTCTTTTGCAAGAGTAATCCCGTCTTTTGTGTGAGAAGTAATAACCATTTTACTTGAACGAGGAGTTAATTTATCATGAGGGTTTTCTATACCGCTATAGGTCTGATTTTCAACGAAAAATAACGGTCTTACAATTTTACCTACATCATGGTAAAGCGCACCAACTCTTGCAAGTATAGGATTAGCCCCTATTGCTTCTGCTGCTGATTCTGCCAGATTAGATACTCTTAAACTATGCTCAAAAGTACCAGGAGCTGCTTCGTGCAGTTTCTTTAATAACGGATGATTATAATCTCCAAGTTCAGCTAAGCCGAACATTGTTATTACTTTAAAGGTATTTTCTAAAACAGGTATCATACCTAGTGCGAACATACCTGAAATTAAACCGTTTAATAATCCTGCGGTGATATCTTGTAATAATTTTTCAAAACCTAAATCATAATAAACGCAAAGAATAACAATAGCCATTGCTATTGATGTATAACCACCTACACGTATTAAATCAAGCCTTCTTGAATATTTTATGGTTGTCATTCCTATTGTAGAGATGATTATAGATAATAAAAATGCGCTCATAGCTAAAGCTGACAATTGTAATGACAATGTTATTATGGTTAAAAGCGTAACAGTTATAAAAAATGACGTTCTTGGGTTGAAAAATACCGATAAAATTATGGCAAAGAACGGGAATGGAAGAATAAATACCGACCAGTTTGCGGGCAGAAATATCGCCATTAATGCCATAAATAGTGATAAAAAGCCGACTAAATATAAATGTCCGCGTTCCATAAATTTAGGCTCAAAATATCTTAAATAGTTATAAATGGCAAATATACCGATACAAACTAAACATAATATGCCGATAATTCCCTTATAATTTATTTGTAAAATATTATATCCTGCTTTGGCTAACGCTTCTTTTTTTACTTGAGTAATGGGTTCGCCTGCTCTAACTATAGTATCGCCTTTATTAAATCTTACTTTAATAGGGGCTACCATATCACGTGCATTTTTTCTGGCAAGTTCCGTTGCATCTTCATTTACTATCATGTTTGGAACTATTACCTGCTCAAGCAGCGTAGTTATTATTTTTATTTGATTATTAGTAATATTGGGTTCTATATTTCTTCTTATGATTTTTGCTAATGTATTTTCTTCAAAATCTTTTTCAGTAATACCTTTATTTAATCTTTCTTCATCGGCATTAATAAAGTAAAAAACAACAAAATTCTTTATTGAGTTATCAGATATATCAAGTATTGTATCAAGTTTTATTTGTTTTTCTTTTTCACTTATATTTGAAGTTCTTATTTTATTTATTTGTTCAATAATTACGTGAAGATTATTTTTTATATAAGTATCATCTGCCGTAGAGTAAATAACATTAACTTTTCTTGCGACTTCTCGTTTTCTGTTTTCTGTTTTAATATGGTCTATAACTTCAATATCAACAGGCGCTGTGACCATTACTTTGCTTATATTATCCTGTCCTACTATAGTTTGGAAAAAGATATATTTTGAAACAAGAACACCTGTAATGGCAAGTGCGAATGCAGTAAAAATCAGTATATTTATAATATTTTTAGGTGATTTTATTTGTTCTAATATTTTTATATATTCAGTTTTTTTCATATAGTTACCAAAAATTTTATTCTTCAATAATTTTACACCAACCTGCAGATATTGCAAATTTAGTAAACTGTTTGAACTTTTATTTTATCAATTATATAATGATTTTAACGGGAATTTACAAATATAATGCAAATGCGAAAAATTATTATAAAGTTATTATTAATAATTGCAATATTTGAGGGGATTTATCTTTATGCTGTTCCTGCTGTTTTAAACAAAATGGCAGAACGAGGAGTTGTTAAATCAGTAATTTTAAAAAAAACAAATTTAACTTCAGAATATGATTTTTTAAAATTTAAAACCCGTTTAATTCCTGCAATTAGTGTTCAGGCAGGGTATTTTTCTTTATCTGAAAATAATGCAGCTAAAATTATTGAGCTTAAAAATCCTGAAATTACAATAAGATTACTGCCTTTATTATTCCATAAAGCTGATATTAAATCTGTTACAGCTTCAGATATTAATGTTAATCTTGAACGGGATAAAAATGGAATTTATAACATACAAAAAATATTTACCTCTAAAACAAAGAAAAAGTTTAAAGTTAAGGTTAAAAATACAAGTATTCTTGTAAATAGTTTAAATTTATTATTAATGGATTGTACTTCCGAAAAATTAATAAAAATTAATGGTGCGCCGTTTGTAGTAAATACAAATTTCCTCAGACATAAAATATTTGTACAATATAAAGGAAACATTACCTCTAATGATAAATTAGTTAATGATTTTGACATAAAATTTACATCAAGTTTTCCGTTTAAAAAAGATATTGAAAAAAACTTTTTTGACGGAAATATTATAATCTACAGTTTGGATTTAAATTTGTTAAAACCGTTTGTTTCCTGTTCTATAGATAAAAATTTAAGGCAAATAGAAGGTTTTGTTGATTATCTGCAAATTTCATCGGAGAAAAAAGATAATTCCGAAAATATAGTAATAAATACTTCATTTAATAATCTTATATATGACAGAAACGGCTGGAATAATCATATTACAGCAAACGGAAATAATAAGCTTGATGCAAATGTTAATTTTAGCGGAAAAGATATTAAAATAAATTCTTTTAATTATACTGCGGAAAGTGTTGATATTAACTCATCAGGAGATATAAAAATCTGTGATAAACCTGAGCTTGATATAAATGTAAGAGTAAAAAAATCAAGAGCTGAAAATATATCAAATATATTGCCTCCGAACCTTGTACCTAGATATATGACAATAGAAAAAGTTAAAAAGTATGGTGTTTTTGGAGATATTGAAGCTGATGTAAATGTTAAAGGTAAAATTCCTCAGCCTGATATAACAGGATATGTAAAGGGCAGAAATGTTCATATATTAGATAAATCCTTGCATAAACTGCATAAAGGCAGTGTTGATATTAACTTTGATAAACGTATTTTAAATATGGATATTATTGTTGATATGTTTAATAATCAACAGGCAAAAGTCAGCGGTTATGTTTATATGTTTCGTGACGGGATAAATCATGTTTGTGTTAAAACAACCGATAATATTGATTTTCCGCTTGCACAAAAAATCATTGTTCCTATAAGTAAAGTATTTAATTTTCAATTAGGGCCAATCCCTGATATGAATATAACTTCGGGAAAAGGTATTATTGATGTTGATATTAAAGGCTCGTTGGATTTAATTGATATTAATGGATACAGTGAATTTGATAAAGCAAAACTTACTTATAACGGGCTCTTTGGTGAAATACTAAACGGCAGGGGCAGGTTAGATTTTAAAAAAGATGTAATTACTTTTAAGTCTGAACGTGCTTTTGTTAAAAATAATCCGATTGAAGTGAATGGGTACGTTAAGATAAACTCTAATCTTGATGTAAATATTAAATCTCCAACGGCTAAAGCTGAGGATGTTTTAGAGATTATTAATAAATCATCGCTTTTAAAAGATGTAAAAGCGGGCATGGCTGTTATTACAAAGGCTTCTGGATTAGTAAAACTTATTGTTAATATAAAAGCTGATATAGTGCCTGTACCTTATGGACAGCCTCCTTTGCCTGTAGAAGAAGCATTTAAAAATATGCAAGTTAAAGGAAATGTTTCTTTATTCTCTGATAGTGCATATATTCAAGGATTTTATACTCCAATTGAAAAAATTAAAGGTATAGTTGATTTTACCGAAACTGACGTTATTTTAAATGATTTAGAAGCTCAATCAGGTGACTCGCCAATTAAAATATCTGGTAGAATTGTTAATGACCTTCAAACTAAAATTCCTGATGTTGATTTAACTGTTACAAGTAAAAGTGTTAATTTAAAAGATACAATTAAATTTTTAACCCAATCGTATTTATACCCTAAAAACTACCCTGATTTATCAATATTTTATAATATAGGCTCAAAGCATGATTTGTATTTTAAATATAAGGCAAAATCTGTCGATTTTATCACCGATTGCGCTTATGCCTCAATGAATTTTATAAAAGATAATTCTTCAAGCTTCATAAAAGCTAAATCTGGTAAGGTTATTTTAGAAAAATCTGATGTGAAAGTCGAAAATGTTATAGCAGATATTTTTGACGGCAATGTTTATGTGAATGGAATAATTAAAGATGTAGATAAAATTAATCCTATATATAATTTAACAATTAAGTCTGATTTATTAAATTTAGCTTATTTGAATGACACATCTAAAATAACACTTATGAATGTTAAAATAAAAAATTTATTTAAACAGTTTAATAAATACGCAGGATATGCAAATATCAATGTAAATATTAATAAAAATATAATGAAGGGGCAGATAAAATTTAATAATTTGATGATGAGGCATGATAAAACTGGCGCTCCGTTTGTTTTTGATGACTTTATTATCCATTTTGATAATAAAAAAATATATATAAATGATTTAACTGCTCAAATTGCTGAAATGCCGTTATATGGGGAAATAAGTATATCAGATGTGTTTAATCATCCTAATTTAAAAGGATATTTTACCTCAAAACTGAATGATAACTTTATAAAAAGTTATTTTCCTCCAGCTGTTGCAAATAAATTGAGTGTAGAGGGGGATGTAAATTTATCATCTAAAATTGCGGTTTTAAATAAGCATATCGTTTTATCTCCAAAATTAACTTTAAATCCCGACTCGGATATTACTTTTGAGGGAGTTAATTTTGGTGAAATAACTGAAAAACGTGAATTTGTAAGTGATATAGACATATTGGATGATAGTGTAAATGTTAAAAAATTAAATTATATAAAATATATTTCTTCGCAGAATAATAAAACATATCCGATGGTTTTTGCCAGCGCAAATGCGCTGTTAAAGATTAATAATGAAAATAATATTATTCCGCATGAAATATATATAAAACTAATAAAAATCTGCCTGCAAGATTGTTAAATTTGTTTTTAAAAAATCAAATATTCACTCAAGGTTCATTTAACTGTGATGTAAAATATATTATGGATTTAAAAACAAGAACTGGAAAGATTTTTGGAAATATAATCTGTCATAATATAGATATACCGCTTTTTGATACATTACTAAAAAATATAAAAATTACAGCGAAAAACGATATTATTGATTTAAACTTGTTTGGATTTATGTCTGACGGAAAAATTCAATTAAATTCAATATTGGAAAACAAAATCGGAAAAAGACCGATAGTAAAATCAATAAATATATATGCGCAAAATTTTGATAATAATAAATTCTTTGAAAGTCTATCGCAAGCGCATAAAGCCATGAATACGAACAATAATATAAAAAATCTTGATTTAGCGGGATTATCAATAGAAAATGGATTTTTGGACGTTAAAACCTTGACGCTTAAAAATATGGTTGCCAATAACTTAACAAGTAAGTTTTCGATAGATAAAGACGGTGTATTTAAGGCAGATAAAATAAATGTAGATTTAGGCGGCGGAAAAGTCAATGGAAATCTGGCTTATAATCTGTCAAATACAGAATTTGACTGTAATTTTGAATTAAATAACGTAGATGCTAACTATGCTGCAGAAAATCTGTTTGAGGCAAAAGACCAGATTTATGGAAGCGCAAACGGACAGATTATACTAAAATCAAAAGGCACAACTGATAAAGAAATGATAAAGAATTTATCAGGCTTTGTATATTTTGAAATCCTTGACGGCAGAATGCCTAAACTCGGTTCTCTTGAATATCTGTTAAGAGCAAGCAACATTATAAAGAGCGGAATAACAGGATTAACTTTAAACAGTATATTAGAATTACTAAATCTGGTTAAAACGGGTTATTTCTCAAATATAAACGGAACTTGCAATATAATTGACGGTGTTGCAAATAATATTGAGATATTTTCGACGGGAGAAAACTTGAGTTTATATATTCATGGCAGTTATAATATCGATAAAAATTTAGCAGATATGGAAATTTTAGGAAAGTTATCAAAAAGAATTTCAACAATTTTTGGTGCTGTAGGTAATACCTCTTTAAATACTTTCTTTAAACTAATTCCAGGAATATCACTTTTAGATTTCGGGCGTAAGGATTTTATTGAAGATGTAGAAAAAATACCGCCTTTTACTAATGGTGAGTACGATTCAAGAACATTTCAAGCTATTATAAAAGGGAACATTAATTCTTCAGATTACGTTCAGAGCTTTAAATGGGTTAAATAAAAAGGAGCCGATTGGCTCCCTTTTTTGCTATTTGTTTTCTGGAATGGGTTTTGGTTGAACAGGTTTAGTATATTTTGGACAAGGGTGTTTTTTCTTCATTTTTTCAAATTTCTTAGCTCTCTTTTCCATTTCTTTTTTGCGTTCTTGTTTAATTTTTTGAAATTCTTTCTTTTGTTTTTCCGTTAAAATGTTTTCAAAATTTTGCATATTTTCTTTTCTTAAATTGTTAGCTTGAAGCTTAAGAGCATCAAGTTCTTTTAACAAATCAGCTGTTTTCTTTGATTTTTCTTCTTCTGTAAGAGTTGTAGATTCTATTGTGTTTCTAATTTCTTGGCGTTTTTGCTTGATTTGTTCCATTATAGGTTTAATTTTTTCGTGGTCTTTTTTTCTATTTTCTTCAATTTGCTTTTTTTGTTCTTCTGTTAAATTTAATTTCTTTTCAATTTCAGCCTGTCTATTAGCGTGTTCATAAGGGCCTTTTAATTTCATTGGATTTTTTTTATCTATTTGAGGCCCTGGGCCCATGTGTTTAAGTGCAGGCGGTACTTCACCAATGTATTTATGTGCCATAGGTTTTTGAATTTCATAAGGGTTCTTTACCACGTTTGGAGTTGTTTCTTCTGCTTTGGCTGTATTTGTATTAATAGTTATTAAACCTAATACAAATAATCCGATTAAAAGTTTTTTGTTCATACTTTCTCCTTTCAAATTAAATCTTTTAATTTTGTATATAGTTCTTTCCTTGCTGTAAACAATCTTGAACGAATTGTCCCTATTGGACATTTTAATTTTTTTGATATTTCTTCATAGCTCATTTCTTTTATTTCATACATTATTATTACTTCTTTTAATTTAGGTTTTAATTCATTAATTGCTTTTATTACCCTTGTATTTCTTTGTTTTCTGATAAGTTCAAGTTCAATATTTGCTTTTTCATCTTTAACCTCTAAAAGAGTGTCATCCTGCGTTACAGTATTTTTAGTATTTTTAAAATAATTTGAGCGCAGGTAATCACGACAAAGATTTGCTGTTATTGTATTAATCCAGCTTTTAAACTTCCCTTGTTCCTTATATTTATCCATGTTTTTCCAGGTTTTGATATAAACTTCCTGTTCAATATCTTCATTTTCACAGCCTGTCATTGTGGATATTATTTTTTTTATATTATTTTTATATTTATTGATTAAAGATTTCAAAGTGCTTTTCCTTAAAATTGAAGAAAACCGTATTCGTCCACTGGCAAACCAATTGAGCTTATATATGAGTCTTGTGCTGATATATAAAGTTTATAATCATATAAATAAAATCCAGTATATGAAGCAAAAAATATACAAAAAACAGCAAAACAACAGATGATTTTTTTCTTCAACCGTTGTTTTGCCTCATATCTTAAATAATCAGGTGCTGCTTCTTTTAATAATAAAGAAAGTTTTTCAAAATTTTCTTCTTCCATATTTTTTCCTCTTTTCATTAAGTATAACGAAGAAAAAATTTAAAAGTTCATTATTATCTTATACCAATTTGCAGTGAATTAAAGTAATTATTAAATTTATTTTTATATCTATCATAAGTGATAGTAGGTAATTCTGCTCTTAAATCCTTTAAATAATCCATAGTTTTAGAGTGTAAATCTGCTATTGCGGAATTACAATCTTTATAAAGTTGATTTATTTGCATTTCCTTATCTGTATCCGAAAAGTCTTCAGAATTTTGAACTATATCAATTTTATTCATAGAGTTAACAATAGATTCTCTGGTAAGTGAAACCTGTCTTTTATATGTAGCTGTATAGAAATTAAAGCTATCAAGTTTAACTCCGACTAATTCACCTTTATTAATAAAAGTTGAGCAGTCAAACTCATAAAGCTGATCTAATTTTTTAACTACATTATTCATATCATTCTTAGAATTTACATAGGCAAAAGCATTTGATATGCAAAAGAATAATAATAAACAAGCAATTGATACAATACTAAGCAGTTTCTTTTTCATATTTTACTCCTTTTTATTTTTTTAAGAAATCACTAAAAGCGTTTTCAACTTTAATTTGTTCTGAAAGATATTGATGATATTGTTTATCTGTTAAAACAGTTTTATATTTTTCATCGGTTTCCTGTTTTAATTTTTCCTGGCGGGATTTAAGCGCGCTAATATTTCTTTCATAAGCGCCAATTAAAAGTGCCTGTTGAGATGGCTCTGCACTCACTTCTTGTTTAATTTGATTTAATTTATTTGTATAGTCCATAATTTTTGTTTCGTTGGCATTATATTCCTGTTTATAAACAAGTTGAATTTGAGTAATTTGTTCTTTCTGGGTGGGAGTTATTCCTTCTAAATTATCAAATTCATCTGCAAAGCAGGAGGTAAATAACCCAAAAAACATTAAAAATATTATGGAAGTAAATAATTTTTTCATTTTTTTATCTCCTTATTTTATTATACATTATAGTCAGAATATTCTTCAGATTTTTGTTTCCATTCACTTTCTTCCATACAGAAAGCATGGTTCCAAAATCTTTCCAGTGCGTAAGTTTCACGTTCTTCACGATGTAAAATGTGAACAATAACATCGCCATAGTCAAGTAAATTCCAGCGATTTTTAGTATCATTTTCTTCGCCTATGGGAATGCGGTTAAAATGTTCTTTAATTTTTTCTCTAACGTAACCTGTAAGCGATTTAACATGGGTGCTTGAATCTGATGAGCAAATAACAAAGTAATCTGCCAGAACAGAAATGTTTGAAATATTTAATATTTTAATATCTTTTCCCTGTTTATCATCTAAAATTCTTGCTATAACGCTTGCAAATTTATCGGAAGTAATATCTGTCAATGTAAAAAATCTCCATAAAACTATGCAAAGATTATAGCACATTTTATATTATGGGGATATTAAATGTAATTTTTTAAATTTTTAGTAATATTATTATTTCTGCAGAGTTTTTTTAATTTGCTCATAGCTCTATTTTCAATCTGCCTGATACGTTCACGAGATACTCCGTAGTAGCTTCCTATTTCTTCAAGAGTCTTTTTCTCGCCGTTATCATCAAGCCCATATCGCATTATAAGTACATTACGTTCTTTTTCGCTTAAATGATTAAGCATTTTTTTTATGTCGCAGAACAAATTATCTTGTGTAACTTTAGAATCAGGAGATAAAGTAGTTTCGTCCACAATAAAATCGGATAATTTAGTATTTTCATCCTTTTGATTAGCGGGAGATTCCATACTTATAGTACCTTGAGCAGCTTCAATTAAAGCAGATAATTTTTGCGGACTCATACCGATTTTAAAAGCAATTTCTTCTTTAGTAGGTGCCATGCCATTTTCAATGGTTAAATCCATAGATATTTTCTTAATTTTACTTAATGTTTCAATCATGTGGACAGGAAGTCTTATTAATCTTGATTTATCGGCAATGGCACGGGTAATAGCCTGCTGTATCCACCATGTTGCATAAGTCGAAAACTTGTAGCCCTTAGAATAATCAAACTTTTCGGCAGCACGCATAAGCCCCATATTACCTTCCTGTATTAAATCCAGAAAAGAAAGACCTCTGCCTATATATTTTTTTGCAATGCTTACAACAAGTCTTAAATTAGCATTAACAAGCTGTTTTTTGGCCTCCTCAGAATTTTCTTCTTTAATTTTTTTAGCAACTTCAAGTTCTTCTTCATTGCTTAATAATTTTATTTTACCAATTTGTTGAAGGTAAATTTTTACAGAATCATCAGCGATAGCGCTGTTTTGTGTTTCAGGTAATTTAGGTTCTTCAACAGCTGTCATAATATCCTCGTCATCAACGAGAATTTTAAACTCATCTTCATCAGGCTCTATATCATTTAAAGTGTATTTATCCTGCTCCTCAGCCATTACGCCTCCAATAATAAAATATTATACAACATTCCCCGTTTTTTGTATTGTTTGCTTTAAAGCTTCGTAAATAACAATACTTGCGGCATTTGCTACGTTTAAAGAGTTAAAATTATTTAACATCGGAATTTTAATTTTAAAATCCGATTTCTTTAAAATAGCGGTAGAAATACCGTCTTTTTCGGCTCCAAGAACTATTGCAAAATTCATATTGCAATAATCAATGTCGTAATAATTATCTTTAGCATTTATATCAGTTGCAATTATCCAAAAGTCGTTATCTTTCAGCTTATCTATAATGGAAGTAAGGCTATTAACCATAATTAAATCTATATGGTTAACAGCACCTGCCGATGATTTTTCAACAGTTGCATTAACAGTTGCATTGCGTCTTGAGGGGAAAATTACGGCATCAAAGCCAGCACATACGGCAGTTCTGATTATAGAACCAAAATTATGTGGATCTTCTATTCCGTCAAGGATTATAAGCTTTTTATACTTTTTTTCTTCAGCTTTTGTATTAATAAACTCATCAAAATCCACCAGTTTAACGGGCGGGGTATAGGCAATTACGCCTTGGTGAGAAATTTCCCCAAAGGGTATAAATTTTTCTTTTGGAAGAAATTGAAAAACAATACCGCGCTGTTTCGCCAAGTCTATTATCTTAGCAAATTTAGCATTATTATTTTGTCCTTTCATTAAAATAATTTTGCTTATGCTTCTTCCGTAAATATAATTTTCCATAAAAATTATTATACATTAAATGGAGTATTTATTCATAAAAAATAATACGTTAATTATGTTGCCTTAATTAAAATATTAGTCTATTATTGTAATTATTATAAGGAATAAAAATAGGTTAATTATGAGTGAGTTGTTAGATAAGATTGGATTTAAGAAAAAGACACATATTGGTATAAGCATTTCTTCAAATAATTTTATTGAACTTGTTTATGTCAATAATCGTAGTAAGTTAATAGAAAAATATGTATCTGGTAACGTAAAATACAATAATGCTATTAGAGAAATCATAGATTATGATGAATTAAAAGAAGTTATTGAAGGGTTATTTGATGAAGCAGGACTCGATCCAGCGCAATGTTCTGTTACATTAAATTTACCTAACGTTCATTTTGGAATTACTGTAATTGATAATGATTCAGAAACTCCTTATATTATAGAAAATTTACAATCAGAAATTGAAGATTTATATATCTTTAAAAGAAACGAACCAATAATTTCATATTCAAAAATAGCTTCTAAATCTGCAGGTCAGAAAAAAGTTGCTTATGGTGCAGTTCAATCTAAAGCAGTTGCTAAATTTATTGAAATTTTTGATAATATGGGCTGCGAAATAGAAAGAATAGATACATCTTATTCTTCACTGTTAAGAACAATACAATATTGCGATAGATTTTCTAAATATGTAGAAAAAGAAGAAAGAACATCCATACTTTTAGTAACTCCTAACAGTTGCTTAACCTTCTATTTAGAGGGAAATGCGTTAGTAGATTATTTTGAAGAACCTTTAGCAGTAAAATCATTTTCGCCTGAAGAAGTTAATTCGGCAATATCAAAAATAGCTTCAGGCTCAATATCTCAGCACAATCCGCGCTCATTACTTATAATAAGCGAAACAGATGAAGTAGACGCGGAAAATTTATCAGAAATACTAGATTTTTCAGGTGATATAGATTTTATAAATAAAAGTATAAATTCTGATGAGAAATTTATAGAAATATCAACCATGGCAGGCGGTGATGTTGATACAAATATGATATCGTATTTAACATTGGAAGCTGTTGGTGCTGCGGTTGCTGATTATGATGAATATCCTCTAAATATAAATTTTCTTCCGCCAGAAAGAGTAAAATCTGCTTCAGTTGAAATATTAGGATATGAAGTTGAACTTGTAAGATTTATAATTGTATT
>CANQRT010000028.1 GCA_947626325.1 Candidatus Gastranaerophilales bacterium
CCCAGGGTGGCATATAGAATGCAGTGCAATGTCAAGGAAGTATTTAGGAAAACAAATAGACATCCACGCAGGCGGTGCGGATTTAATTTTCCCTCACCACGAAAATGAAATAGCTCAATCAGAGTGTGCAAATGGATGTAAGTTTGTTAATTATTGGCTTCATAACGGATTTGTGACGATAAATAAAGAAAAAATGTCTAAATCCTTAAAAAACTTTGTAACTATTGATGATATGCTTGCAAATTATGATGCAAATACAATAAGACTATTTATATTAACCAACCATTACAGAATGCCCGTTGAATTTTCCTCGGAAGCATTGGACGGGGCAAAATCAGGCTGGAAACGAATACAAACGGCAGTGAATGAAGTTGTTAAATTTGCAGTTAATCCTGCTGAAAATGTATTAGAAACTGAAGAAGTAAAACAGTTTAAAGAAGCAATGGATGAGGACTTAAATACCTCAAAAGCTCTTGCTGTTATTTTTGAAACGGTAACAAAAGCAAATAAGGCAGTTAATGAAAATAATATTGAAAACGCAAAAAAATATGCAGGTATACTATTAACCTTAACTCAAGTTATGGGATTTAATATTGAAAAAGCAAAATTAACCGCTGATGAGCTTCAAAGCAGACTGGAAAAAATAATCTGTGATATGGAGTTTTTAACCGAAGAAGATAAAAGCCTTACTGGCTATAATTTAATGGAAAAAATTATAGAATACAGAAATAAAGCTCGTCTTGAAAAAAACTGGGGAATTGCTGATAAAATAAGGACTCTGCTTGATAGTATTTCTATTGTATTAAAAGATACAAAAGAACAAACAAGCTGGGAAGAAAAATAATCGGAACTTTTTAACGAAAATAAGGTCTTTTAAAACAGCTAATAAAGTGTTGGAAGTACACGATAAAAAAGGACACAGCATTAGTGCAGTGTCCTTTTTTGAACTTTTATATAATTACTTAGTGAGCGCCGCTGCGTTTTTCAAACATAGAAGGCAGTGCAATAAGCAAGAAATACATTAAAGCTCCGAATAATAAAAGATAAAGACCATCCATAACGCAATTCCTTTATATAATTAACTACACATTTATTTAGTACCCGAAATGACAAAATTTTAAACATGTGAATATAATATTGTTGGAAATCGATTAATAAGAGTCGAGGTAAGAATGGATAAAACAAAATTAAAGAAATTATTTTCAGGTTTATGCTGCAGTGTATGCAGGCATGATTTTGACGAAGATGCAATATTTATAAAAAGAGAAGAAGAAAATTTGCTGGTGCTTCAGGTAGTTTGCCCCGAATGCGGAAAAAGCTTCGGGCTTGCACTTTTAGGTACAGGAGCACTTTCTGTTAAGGATAAAGAAGATACCCCGCTTGAAATTCAGGACTGCCCGCTTCCCATTAGCTATGATGACGTATTAGATGCTCATAAATTTATTGATAAACTTGAAAAGGATTGGACAAAATATATTCCAGATGAATTAAAATAATTAATATAAAAGTTTATACAAATTATTGATAATATTATCCACCGAATAATCATCAGTAACGACTTGGGCCGTATACAATTCTTTTCTTGGCGCCCAGCGTTTTATCATATCTGTTTTGTAAAATATAGCACAGACAGGACATCTGACTGCACAAGCTAAGTGCATTGTACCTGTATCTATTGAAATTAAGCCTTTGCAGAATTTTAATAATACAGAAAGTGCCCCTATTGACGTTTTATTTGTTAGATTTATAAATTTTTCTTTTTCTTCGTTTGTCAATAAATCTGTAAGCTGTTTTGAATATTCAATTGTTCTATCACCATTCCCAAAGAAAAATACAGTTTTATTATCTTTAATAAGGCGTTTTACTATATCAGCTGCAGTATTAATAGGAATATCTTTTTCAACCTTTTTACTTACAGCGCATAGCCCGATTACTTCTTCATTTTTATATTTTTCTTTTAACTCATTAGCAAAATCATCCTGAACTCTTTGCCAATCGTATCTAATTGGTAATATTTCAGGTATTTTTTTTATGTATGGAATTAACAAATCCATATTAGCATCCTGCATATAAGTTCTATCAGGTAAATTGTTTTTATAAACCTCCGTTAAAAGAAAATCTAAATTTCTCGGCCCTGATATTCTTCTTTTAGCGCCTAAAAGATAAGAAAGCAAAATACCTCTTTCATTAGCATAAATAATAAAGGCTGCATCAATTTTTCTTTTATATTGCTTTGGGAAATCATTTAAAAACTTAAAAAATCCGAAAAATCCTTTGTTTTTACCCTTTTTATCAAATTCAAATACTTCATCAACTCCGTATTGATAAAAAGCAGCTTCATAAAATGGTTTACTTACTATATAAATTATTTTGGAATTAGGATAATTGATTTTTAAATTTTGGCAAAGTGCATTGGTTAATAATACATCACCAAAAAATGATAAATTAATAACCAAAAAAACTTTGTTATCCATAATTATATGTCCCATTTATCGCTAAGTTTAGCAAATTTAAAATCTTTATAGAAGTAACCTAAAATTTGATAAGCGTTATAACCTTGAGCAGCAAGATTATTAGCCCCATGCTGGCTCATACCAACGCCGTGGCCATTCTTTTTTAAATCACCGTCAAAGGATGGAACTGATTGAAGAAAAGAACTGCCAGAATTCCAAACTTTTGTCTGCCCGCCAGAACTTGCATGATAATAAGTAGGCAGAACTTTTTTATTTTGAACAAGAACAATTCCTTTTGTATCATCCACCGCCTTTGAAGTTGTCTTTTTTTCTGCACTTGCTCCGCCATAAACTTGGTCAGCTGTAGTATCAACTAAATCAAACCCCTGAGAGGCGTGTTTACCTGCACTTCTTGTAGCAACAGCATAGCTTCTTGCAGCAATAGCCTGAGCTTTTAAGGCTTCTGTGTTCCATTTTGAAGGCATTTCAGATGGTACTACTCCTTTTAAATAATCTTCAAGCCCGACATTATTAATTAAAGTAAGGCTTGAACCCATATTGTTTATTATAAATTCACCTCGATACCATGCTCTTTTTGAACACAAATACCCTGGTTGTTTAGTTCTAATTATAATTTGATTTGTATTAAGCCCGATATCTTTTCTATCAATGTTAACTGAAAGTTCCCTGCCTTTAGAGCGAAATTCATAAACTTTCATAGGTCTTATTTCATAAAGCAATTTATTTTGAAATCCGTCATAAATTTCAGCGGAAACAGAGGAAGCAATTTTAATTTCTTTAGCTCCTGTTTTTAAACCGATTTTAATAGCCTCGGCTCTGTTTGAAAAAATGAGTAATATAAAAATAATCGGAATAATTTTTTTAAAAATCATAACCCCAATCCGCTTTTTACTTACAACATAATATCATACAAAAAATATCAAAACCAAAAAATCATACAAAAAGATGAGAAAGTAGAAAAGAAAATCATATATTTCAACCATAAATACGGGTACTTTTGACTTTTAATATTATATCATTATAAACATAAAAAAAGGGAAAATGTATGATAAACGGTTCGGTTCATTTTACAGAACAAGGAATAGTCCAAAACATTAGAGCCATGAGAATGCAGACGCTTCTTATGGGGATAGCTAATGACAACATAACAGGTTTTGATAAAATTGGTTATCAAAGAAAAGTTCCTGTAATATCATCGTTTGCTGAATTTATTGGTGAAGATGCACTTTCAACAACAACAGATGATACGGTTGGAAGAATAGGATTAACCGAAAATCCTTTAGATGTTGCCCTTGCTGAAAAAGGATATTTTCAAACTCTGTCAAAAGAGGGCATAAAATTAACCCGTGACGGAAGATTTAAAATGGATAAAAATGGTGCAATACTAACTCTTGACGGAGCAAAGGTGCTGACAAATATGGGGACTCCATTAGTATTACCGATAGTTCCAGAAAAGCTTGATGATATAACAATTGATTTAAACGGCGTAGTAAGAGTATTAAATAATAAAACTAATAAGTTTGAAACAGCAGGTACTTTATCTGTTGTAACTCAAGACGGCAGAGCTGTACTATCACCTAATGTAAGACAGCGATATGCCGAATATTCAAATGTAACACTGGAAACAGAATTTATGGAAGCAATGATGTATCCAAAAACATTTGAGGCAAATAGACAATTATATTTAATCCAAAACTCAAATTTGCAAAGAGCTATATCTTCATTGAGCAGTTAGAAAGGTAAGTAAATGACATTACAGGGAATAATAAATAAAGGAGTAGTAAATGCCCAGCTTCAATTTGAAAAGATGGGATATATTTCTTCAAATATAGCAAATTATAATACATTTGGATATAAAGGAGTCCATTTTGAACAAATGCTTGGAGAAAACGGATATTTAACAGGTGTTGAACGTACAGACTATGGACAAGGTAATATTCAAAGAACTGATAGAGAATTTGATGTTGCACTTGACGGAATGGGATTTTTCCCTGTAACATCTCCGAGTGGTGAAGTTACATATACTCGTGAAGGTTCATTTAAACTTGATAAAGACGGATATTTAACTACAAATGACGGATATTTAGTAGGTGACGGAATACAAATCCCAATAAACTATGAAAACTTAGCAATAAGACCTAATGGAGATGTTGAAATATTTTCTAATGACGGTACTAAAAGAGAAACACTTGGAACAATTCCCGTAGTAAATTTTCAAAATCCCGAGGGTTTAAAAAAGGGTGATAATAATAAATTTTATCTTACTGCAGACTCAGGCGAACCTGCGTTATTAAAAAATCACACAAGAATAAAACAGGGCAGTATCGAAACAACTAATGTTGATATGATAAACGAAGTACACACGGTATTAAGATTAAATGCTTCAATGCTTGCAAGCTTTAAAGTAATGCAGACAATAAATGATATGTATTCAAAAGCAATGCAGTTGAACCAATAAGGAGAGTAGATGATTAACCCAGAAAATGCAATATCAAGAACATTAAATGCAATGGATTTAATTGCTGAAAGACATAAAGCTCTTTCATCTAATCTTGCAAATATGCATACTCCTAATTACAGGAGAAAAGATATATCTTTTTCATCATATTTAGACGGCACATCAACTCCTTTGGAAACCCGACTAGCTGCAAAAATGGGGCCATCGCCCGTAACAGTAAGTACATCTGATGAAAAAATTGACGCTGCAACAGAGTTATCTGAAATGCAGAAAAATGCGCTTTTATACGCAGAGGCAACAAGACGGATGACGTCTTTAATAACGGTAATGAGAACGGTAATAAACGTAGGAAATAATTAATAATGGGATTATTTAGTGCAATGAATGTAGGCTGTGACGGCCTAAAGGTACACGCAGCAAGGCTTGATATAAATTCAAAAAACATAGCAAACCTTGATACACCAAACTATGTGAGGAAAATACCTCTTGTAGTTGCAACAGATAGAAGTTCATTTTTAAGTGTAATGAACCAAATGAAAGAGAGTGCGTTTGGGGCAGGAACAATGCCTTATGCTTCAGGAAGTGTTGCAATGGCAGGTGTTGTTGAAGATCCAACGTTGGGTGAGAAAATATATAAGCCAGGTCATCCTGATGCGGATGAAAACGGCTATATAAGAACCTCAAATGTTGACCCGTTAGTTGAAATTTCAGATGCTATATTGGCTCAAAGAGCTTATGAGGCAAGTTTATCAATAATAACAATAACAAAATCAATGGCAGATAGGGCTGCATCAATAGGAAGTTAAATTTTAGAAAAGGGTAGTGTGTAATGTTTACAGGGATGATACAAAACTTATTAAATTCTTCAGGACAAGCTCAGGCGCTTCAAAGAGCCAGACAGCTTGAAAATTTTGTTAACCCTGCAAAAACAGCGCAATTACCTCAAATGCCAGAGCAAAAAGAATTAAAAACATTTGAAGATGTTTTAAATTCTTCTTTAAATGTTCATACAAGATTTAATGTTAATCAAAATCCTCAGGTTAAATTTGGTGACTTAACAAAAAGAATGGTAGAAGCTCAGCTGATTGATGATAATATCTTTTTGAATGATGATGAAAATGAAGAAATATTACCATTCCCTATAAGCTCAGCCAAACCTGATAAAGCACATATTAAAGATTTAGTTTCAAAAATATCAAGAAAACACGGAATAGATGAAAAGCTTGTAAATGCAGTAATAAGACAAGAATCAGGATATAATCCTAGAGCAAAGTCATCAGTTGGAGCGCTTGGATTAATGCAGTTAATGCCGTCTACTGCAAAATCACTTGGTGTTACAGATCCATATAATCCAGTTCAAAATGTAGATGGCGGAGTCAGGTATTTAAAAAGTATGATAGATAGATACAACGGCAATATTGTTCTTGGACTTGCCGCTTATAATGCAGGGCCTGGAAATGTAGATAAATATAAAGGCGTTCCGCCTTTTAAAGAAACACAAAATTACGTTAAAAATATTTTAGCAAATTATCTGTAGGAAAGGTAAAAGTATGATAGAAAACAGAATTGTTCCAAATGTAAATATATTTTCAAATATTAACTCAGCAAATCAAATTGATGAGTTCTCGCTAAAAGGTTTTGGCAATGCAGCAATAAAAGAATGTGCAGATTTTAAAACTGTTTTATCTGGTATGGTAAGTAATTTAAACAGTGAAATAGAAAAACCAGATCAATTGTTAAATCAACAGATGATGGGAAATCCCGAGGTTGATATACATGATGTAATCACGGCGATGTCAAAGGCTGAACTGGGTATAACTCTTGCAACTCAAATGACTTCAAAAGTAATAAATGCATATAATGCTGTTATGAATATTTCTATTTAAAACAAGCTCTTAATTAAATGTTAAGAAATTCCCGTAATATAAAAAAAATAGTATAATATCAATTGAGTGTTAGTATAAGATTAGGGATTTATGGATAAACTCAAGGAATTATTAAAAAATAAAACAATATTATATTCCGTAATCGGCGGAGTCGGCGTTTTTATATTTATGCTTATTCTTATAATAGCGATGTCTGTTGGCGGTTCAAAAAATGTATCGCACGGACAGCCTGTAGAAAAAATGCAAAAAGAACAATTTGATATAGTTACAACCGATAATCAAGGTAAAGCAATTGAAATTCAAACATTATTGGCGAGAAACGGCATAGCTGCAAAAAGAAGTATAGACGGTTCAAAGGTAACTGTATATTTAGAGGGGGGAAAATATACAAATACTGATAGAGATAGTGCTTTATTGGCAGTTGTAAAAAGCGGATTGGTTGACCAAAATGTAGGACTTGAAATTTTTGATAAAAGCGATTTTACTTCAACTCGTGAAGATAAAAGAATAAAACTTGCAAGGGCTGTAAATGGTGAACTTGCAAGATTAATAAGACAAATGCCTAACATTGATAATGCCTCAGTATTAGTAACAATCCCTGAAAATTCAATGTTTAAAGCAGATAAAAAACCGATAAATGCAACAGTAATGCTTACTGTTGCCAGTGGGATAAGACTTGATAATTCCGAAATAAAAGCAATAAAAAGTCTATTAATGGGTAGTGTAGCTGAATTAACCTCAGAAAATATATCTATAACTGACTCAAACGGTAACGTATACAGCTCTTTAGTTAAATCAATTGATGATCAAATATCAAAGGTTCAAGAAAATGATACGTATATGAAAAATAATGTATCAGCTCAACTTGATATGCTTTTAGGCAGAGGTAATTACGTAGTAACAGTAAGCACCTTTTTAAATCAAGTTCCTATTGAAGAAACAAGTATTCAATATGATCCTCAAAGTAAAACCTCAATAACAGAACAAACTTTTAAAGAAGGGCTTGGAGATAATTCTCAGGATACCAGTAAAGGCTCTGACGCTGTAAGCGTATATTTGCCAAATGGCTTGGAAAATTCAGCTTCCAGCTCTGTACAAAATAAAAATTATGAACGTGTTGCAACTGAAACAAACTATGGAGTCGGTAAAACACATACAACAAAATATTATAAATCAGGCATAATAGAAAAAGTATCAATAGCAGTAACAATGAATGCAGATGCAATGCCTCCAAATATGACTGAGGACGATTTAAAAACATTAGTAGCGCATGCTGCCTCGCCTAAAGTAAACCCAGCGGATGTATCAATAGCTTATGCAGAAACTATAGATCCGTATTTGGCATCTGATAGACCTGTAAATCTGCCTAAGCCTGATGCTTCTGGCAACCCTTGGTGGCTTGCTTTAATATTGATAATAGCAGGATTATTTACAGGATTTGTATTTGTTCATAAGAAATTAAAAGATTCTGCTGGCGAGCAGGAGGAAGAACTTAAAAACTTAAAGATAAAATCGCAAGAGCAAGAAAAGCAGATTGTAGATGTTAACTTAAAAGCAGCAGAATTAATTGAAATACAAACTATACTATCGCAAGAATTATTAGAACAGCAAAAACAACTGCAAATAGAAAAGAAAAATCAACCTGATATTAATCTGGATGAAGTAATTTCAGAAGTATCAGAAGATATGGCGCAATCTGACAATGATAAAACAATGCAGGAATTAAAAAGCTGGATAGAAAAGACTTAACGGAGAAAACAATGCCTATAGAGGGATTTGATTATAAAGCATTTGCAGCTGATTTGGCAAATCAAGCAGCGGAGATATTAAAAAACGGCGGGAATGCTGCGCCTGAGGGGATTTCTGACGCTGATAAAAAAAATATAACAGATACTGTAAGAAAATTTTGCTATATGTCAGGCGAGGCTTTAAGTAATGATCCTCAAATAAAATTCAATGCTCAGCAGGCAATGCTTGTTACTCAGTTTATAGGTGAGTGGACTTTTCATAAATCAATAGATTTAATAATAGGTAAAATCCCTGTACAATTCAGAGAGGGGATATTACAAATTATTGCTGCAAATATATTTAATACGGCAAAATTGGCAATAATAAAGAAAATGAAAGAAGAATTGCTTATAAATTTAATTGAGGAAAAAGTTAAGCAAGTATATTCAAGCGAGTTAGAAAAATTAGTTAAAAAGGGTGCTATTTCTCCTCAACAATTTGAAATGGCAGTAAATAAATCAAACTTAAAGGATTTTGTTCAAAAAACTGAAGATGAGGTTAAATTAAATAATATAGCTCAAGAAACTTCAGTGAGTGCTCCAAATGATAAAAAAGTATTAAAAATTGCAGCACTTGCAATGTTATTAAAACGAATGCCTCAGGATAAGGCAGAAACAATAATAGCTTCACTTAATAAAAATGATGCAGCGCATGTGGTAAATTATATGAAGATGAGCAATATTGAAGAAAAAATAGATCATCAGATAATAATAAATGCACTTGAAGAAATAAGGAAGTTAATACCGCCTTCAAGAGAAGTAAATGTACCAAGACTGCTTCAAAAACATTATAAATTAATAAGGTCAGCCTCTCCTAAAAAGTTAAGTGCATTAGCAATGGGCGAAAGAGAAGCGGTAAAAAACTTTATTTTAGATAAAAATTTTCCTGCGCAGAATACATTTTCAGCGCACGTAATAAAATCTTTAGTAAATAGTGTAGAAAAAAAAATAAATGATAATTAAGAAAAAATATGCGCAAATAATAAAGCCTGAAGAACCAGAAGTAAAGGATGAAAAAGAAATTGGTTCAGAAACAGAGCTTGAACAAAATCAAGAAGAAATCAAAGAAGAAGTTAAAAATCCTCATCAAGATGATTTTGATTTAACTCTGTCTGAAATAAAATTTGAGCCAAGAGAAGAAAGACGAGAAGGAACAAGACGGCGTGGTTACAGGCGCAGTCAAGATAGAAATTTAATTACACGTGCGCAAGAGGAAGCTGCAGCTATAAAAGAGGCGGCAAAACAAGACGGCTACAAGGACGGAATTAATAAAGCGCAAGATGATATTAAATTATTGCGTGAAAAAATAAGCGAATTTTACAAGTATAAAGATGAAGTATTTGATAAAGTTTCAGCTTGTATCTTAGATATATCTGTGGAAATTGCTAAAAAAATAATTAAAAAGGAAACACAGGTTAATTCAGAAACAACGCTTTTAATAGTAAAAGAAGCAAATAAAACTGAAAATAAAATAACATTAAAGGTAATGCCAAAAGATGTTGAAATAATAAGGGAAAAAATCCCTGAAATATTTACAGATGGTGTTATAGAGGCTCAAATAAACGTAATACCAGATACTAACATAAAAGACGGCGGAGTAATAATAGAAACGTCAAACGGAATAATAGATGCAACAATTGAAACTCAATTAGAAATAATAGAAAAAGCACTTATATCGCAGGAGGAAGAACAGCAGTAAATGGCGCAGCCGCAAGGAGTACAACCCTCAATAGTCAGTGAAATAGGATTAGCAATATTTGTAATCCTGTTAATTGTGCTGTTAATAATAGAACTCCCTCCTATTGTTGTAAACTTTGCGATAAGCTTTAATATAACTCTAGGCATATTGCTGTTAATGATATCTTTGTATATTCAAAGACCGTTGGAGTTAGCAGCATTTCCATCAATAATACTTTTAGGAACTATGTTTAGACTTGTATTATCTATAGCCTCAACAAGATTAATACTTGCAAAAGGTGAAGCAGGTGAAGTAATTGATGCATTTGGTAATTTCGTAACAGGCGGAAATCTGATTGTTGGTTTTGTAATATTTATTATCATAACAATAGTACAGTTTATGGTAATAACAAAGGGTTCTGAGCGTATAGCAGAAGTTGCGGCAAGATTTGCATTAGATGCAATGCCAGGAAAACAAATGACAATTGATGCGGACTTTAACGCAGGCTTGATATCGCCAGAAGAAGCAATAAAACGCCGTGAAGATTTACAAAGAGAATCTAACTTATATGGTTCAATGGATGGTGCGATGAAGTTCGTAAAAGGTGATACTATGGCAGGTATCATCATAGTAATAATAAATATAGTAGGCGGTTTGTGCATAGGAATTTTAATGCAGGGACTTCAACCAGCAGAAGCGGTGCAAAAATATACTGTATTAACAGTTGGTGACGGACTTGCTGCTCAATTACCCTCGTTATTAATGGCGGTATCAGCAGGTATCGTAATGACACGTTCTACTGCATCTGGCGGTTCTTTAGGCGGTGATTTAGCAGGACAAATTTTAAGTAAGCCCTCAAGCTTAATATTTACAGTAGTATTTTTGATGTTAATTGCCTTAACAAGTTTTGTTACAGGGCTTCCGTGGTATACATTTACAATATATGCTGCAGTTATAATAGTTGCATACTTAATTGTATCAGTAAATAAAGATGTTCAGTCACAATTAGGTCAGTTAGATGCCGTTAAAAAGAGTATGAGTGATTTAACCAATCCAAATAGAATGTACGAGCGTTTAGGTGTTGATGTTTTAAATCTTCAAGTTGGTACAGGGCTTTTGGCTATTGCTGATCCTGAGCAGGATGGACTTTTACTTCCTAAAATTGCTGCATTAAGACAAAGAGTTACAGATGAACTGGGCTATATTATACCAAATATAAGAATTATGGACTCCTCTGCTTTAGGTGCGAATGAATATATGATATCAGTCAGAGGAAATAGAGTAGCAACAGGAACAGTTTATCCTAAAAAGAGTATGGTAATTGCTGACCAGTGGGATGCAACAGGCAGGGAGGTGCCTAAAGATGCCATAATTGGTGTCGATCCTACATATCAAACACAGGCATATTGGATGGACAGTGAATTTTTAAAACAGCAAAAAGATGTTGTTTCTGTTGATTCTGTTGATGTAATCATAACTCATCTTCAAGATTGTGTAAGAAAATACGTAGATGAAATAATGACTAAGACAGATGTTTTAAAGTTAATGGAACTTGTAAAAGGTCAAGATCCAACTTTAGTAAACGATTTAGTACCTACCATTATTTCAACAAGCGATTTAAGAAAGATTTTTGTAAATCTAATAAGAGAAAAAGTTTCAATAATAGATATTATGTTTATATTTGAAAGATTGTGCGATTATGCAAGATTTTCAAAAGAGCCTGATATATTATCTGAAAGGTTAAGAGCTGCTTTAGGCAGACAAATATGTCTTGCAAACTGCACACCTGACAAAGTATTGTACGCTTTAACTCTTTCTCCTGAATGGGAGAAAACTCTTGATGACAGCTGCCAAAGAACAGAACTTGGCACAATGTTCTTATTAAATCCTATGCAGGTGCAGGAGCTTATAGAATCAGCAGCTTCAACATTAATAAGAGCTCATCAAAGTATAAATGTTCAACCAGTAATACTTTGCTCTCCAAGAATAAGATTACCTTTGTATCAGCTTCTTGAAAGACATATCCCGACAATTGTTGTATTATCATATTCCGAACTAATAACGGATATAAGAGTAGAAGCTGTTGATACAATTGGTGAATCGGCTAATTATAATATGGGATAGATAAATGCTGAACCAATCGACAGAAAAATCAATAGAATATGTAAAAAAGCAGGCATTTGAAATTATCAATTCAACAAAATTGTACACATATAAAGGCTCTGTTTCAAAACTTCTGGGCTTGACGGTTGAAGTTAAACTGCCAGGGCTTAAAATAGGTGATTTATGTTTTATTGAAACTTATG